>JAHDCN010000202.1 GCA_020629815.1 Verrucomicrobiota bacterium | reverse complement strand
ATGGTATGTGTTTCGGAGTTCGCGATGCGATTGCGGCAACGGAAGAAGTTGCGACACGAAAACCGGTAACGATTTTGGGTCAACTAGTGCACAATCCGGTGGTGAGCGAGCGTATGCAGCGGCTTGGTGCTGAATCCGGTCGATTGGACAATTTAGACTCTGCAGTCACACCGGATGTGGTGATCACGGCTCATGGCGCGTCGGATCGGGACCGGGATCGCTGGCGAGCGGCGGGCAGGGAAGTCACGGATACCACGTGTCCTCTGGTGAAAAAGGCACATACTGCGCTGGCGCAGCTGGTGTTGGAGGGGTATTCCCCGGTGGTCATTGGGAAGTCCGGTCATGTGGAGGTCAACGGCCTGGTTGGTGATTTCCCAAGTGCCCGCGTAGTGCTTTCAAAAACGGATATCGATGCATTGCCGGCGATGGAAAAGATTGGAGTGATCTCACAAACGACACAGCCAATTTCCCTTGTAGAAGAGTTAGTTAAGTATATCCGCACTGTTCAACCCGAAGCTGAAGTAAGGTTTGTAGATACAGTTTGCCAGCCTACCAAGAAACGACAGGACGCGTTGGAAAAACTGTGTGACGAAAACCAAGTAATCATCGTGGTGGGCGGACACAACTCGAACAATACCGGTCAGCTGGTGAAAACGGTGACCTCGAAAGGAGTAAGAGCATATCAAGTGGCGACGCCGGATGAGGTGGAGCCGGAGTGGTTCCGGGGTGTGCAGAGGGTGGGAATCACGGCCGGGACCAGTACGCTGAAAGAGACGGTGCTTCAGGTGAGGGACTATATTGAGCGGCTGAAAAAATGAAAAGGGCACCCGGCTTGCACCGGATGCCCTCTTTGATTAGAACGATGAATTTTTGCTTACTTCTTTTTGCTCTTGTTCAGCAAGGTGTAGATCGAGTTTTTCTTGGTCGTGCTCGTAGGCGTCAGGCCGCGGAAGGCTGGCACTTTCTTCAACGGAGCTTTTGTGCCGCGGATGTAACGAGCCTGGCACATTCCACGAACGATCGATTTTTCGCTGACCCCGGCTCGGTGGTTGTTGGTAAGGTTGGAATCACCTCTTGAAACCAGTTCGACGCTGAACTGGGGATCGAATTCTTCTTCGTAGCGGTCGCACCAGTAGGTCCCGGTGACAAAGGTGACGTTGGCGCTTTGACCTGGATTCAGCGCTCTTACCTGCAGGGTGCGCATCGGCACACGTGACCACTGATGACGGAAGTTTAGCTGAGACGCCGGCATCGCACCTGGACCGTTGTTGGTCACGGTTGCGGTAAGGTGAATTTGAAAAGTTCCTTCGCCAGTGCGAACTCCGTGTCCTGTGAATGCGGTGACTGCGGGGTCGGCAGCGTTAGCGGCAGTAGCAGTAAGAATCGCTGCGGAGGCAATGGCTGTGAGCTTGGTAATTGTGTTCATTGTATAGTATGGTTTGTATAGTGTAGTAGTTGTTTGTTGTAGTTAGCTAAGCGTTCAGTAGTGTGCTGAAAATTGCTGTAGCTGGAAGTGAGACTCAGCAGGTCTCGCCTTTATGCAAAAAAGATCGAAAAATTGTGACTTTTTGGAAGTGTCCCTGATTTGACTGCTTACTTGCGAAGCCTTTTTGCGAGCTTCAACAGGTCGTCACGGTGGCCTCCAGCGCTTGCTGGGCGGCAGTGATTCAGTGTCACTCCGCCGGAGATATCCAGTTCAGCTGCCTTCACAATGCTCTCTCGAATTTCCTTCTGGTCGATGTTGAACCAGGGTGGAGGCGGACCAGTCAGCCCGAGGAAATTGGAGAACAGATCGTTGGCGATCAGAAACTTTCGAGAAGGGGAATAGAAGCCGCAGTGACCAACGGTGTGTCCGGGGAAAGGAACGACTTCGAGATCATCCCAGAGCCCCAGTTTCTCGCCCGGGTGAAACCATCGATCGATGACAGGAGGCTGAAAGCGAAATAAGGCCCGGGTGCATCCCTCCATATATCCGCAAAGTCTGTTCAAGCCGCGATACGGGTATTCTCCACGGATTTGAATCCGATCTTTCTCCGGTGCTAGAATCACGGCATTGGTCTGTTCTTTCCATTTTTGCAGGGAAAGCGTGTGATCAATGTGACCATGAGAAACGACAATATGGCTGATTTCTTCTACAGATCGATTATGCCGGGCAAGAACGCGTGCCACCCTCTTGATCGGATTCCCAAGGAAGCCGCCATCAATTAGGGTGATGCGGTCTTTTTCCAAAAGGGCATGAAAGTGCACAAGTCGACCGCGAATCTGTAGGCAATCCTGTCGAATTTTCATGCAAAAGAGAAAGACCCCGCTACGGTGCCCGCATGAGTCAGGATTGGACAGGGAAAATTGTCATTATTACCGGTGGTGCCGGGGGTATGGGGCAGACTACTGCGATCAAGTTTGCTGAGGCAGGAGCCCGGACATTTATCTTTGGTCGGACGGCGAAATCTCTGGAAGAAACGGCTGCGCTATCGTCCGGGATTATGCCTGTAGTTTGCGACGTGGCATGCACTGACAGTATTTCGGAGGCGATGGGGGAGGTATTGAAAGAAGGGGTTCCGGATGCTCTGATCCATACGGCTGGGATCAACACGCCTGACCGTTTTATGGCTCATGAAGACTCATCCCGCATTGCTTCGGAGGAATCCTGGAAGGCGGTGTTGGATGTCAATGTCCTGGGGGTGGTGAATATGATCGAGGCAGTTTCGAAGCCAATGGCAAACAATGGAGGCGGCAAGATTGTAGTGGTTTCCTCTACTGCCGGGCATGGCTTCGATTCGTTTGCCGGAGTGCCCTACACTGCGAGTAAGTGGGCTGTTCATGGTCTCTTGTTTACCGCGCGACAGCAGTTGAGCGCTTATGGAATCGCAGTATCCGAATACGCACCGGGAGAGGCCAATACTCCGATCGTGGAAAACCGTCCGGTGCTTCCTTCGCAGGAGCACCGCGAAGCAATGATCCAGTGTGAAGACTGTGGGGAAACTCTGTTTTTTATCGCATCACAGGCACACAGTATGAATGTGATTCAGCTTCCGGTTTATCAGCCTTTTGGTGGGATGCCGCCGGAGATTCCGGCACCGTGGTTGAAGGATTTGGGACTTGGGTGAAATTTTATGAGACTATATCAGAACCAACTTTGGGAGAAAGGTGGAGAGCGCTATCGCATTGTGACTCTCGAACGCCTTGCGGTTGAATACAAACAGCTGGATGACAGCCATGTAGAAGGTGGCACACACCACCGGGTGACGAAGAAGGAATTTTGCCGACTGATCAAAGGGGCAAAAGTAGTTGAGTAGAGAAATGGCGAGCGCGCTGTGGGAGTTGGATCAGATTGATGTCCGCTTTGGGGATCAATTGATCTTGAGTGATTTTTCGCTTCGGATTGCCAGAGGGGAGAAGGTGGTGCTGCGCGGTCCTTCCGGATGTGGAAAGTCCTCCGTCTTGCGATTGTTACTCGGATTTATTCAACCGGACAAAGGAGTGATTCGCTTCGATGGGCAGGAGCTAACACCTGATCTTGCTTGGAAGCTTCGCGGTCAATGTGGATACCTGAGTCAGGACGTCGATTTGGGACCGGGTCGTGCGGGTGATTGGCTGAAGAGTTTTGGCGGTGAAGCAGCAAGTGCCAGCGAAACAGTTTTTACCCAGCTGGGGCTGAGTTCGCAGATTGCAGATAAAGAAATCAAAGAGCTCTCCGGTGGAGAAAGGCAGCGACTTGCGATTGCCGGAATTCAGTTGCGCGAGCGCGAGATTCTTTTGCTGGATGAGCCGACTTCTGCTTTGGATGAAGAACGAAAAGTCTCCGTAGCGGAACACTTTTTGTCCGACGTCGAGAGCACCGTGGTCGTCTCTTCACACGATCCCGCGTGGAATCGATTGGAGCAGGCGACCATCATAGAAATGGGGAAAGAATGACAACTCCGGATCTCTCTATTGCTTCTTTGATTGCCGCCTTTGCTTTGTTGGGTATTCCGGTGGGAATTTCCCTCTGGTTGAAGTTGGGGATTATTCGGGAGTTGGCGATTGCAGCCGTGAGGATGGCTATTCAACTGGCGTTTGCAGCCGTCTATCTGACCTGGCTGTTCCGCATGGACAATCCCTGGGTCAATATCGGCTGGCTGTTGGTCATGATGACTGTCGCGGCGCTCACGACCGTGCAAAAGAGCCAACTGCGAGTTTCGGCGATTCTATTTCCCGTTTGTGTGGCCACTGTTCTGGCGACCGTGGGAGTCGTGCTTTTCTTCAATGCCTTCATTGCACGGATCGACAATTTATTTGCTGCGCGGTTTCTCGTCGTGCTGGGAGGAATGATTCTGGGCAATACGCTATCGGGAAACATCGTGGCACTCACACATTTCTTCCAGGGGCTGAAAGAAAACGAAAGTCGCTACCTGTTCCGATTGGGAAATGGAGCTTCCCAGTTCGAGGCATTGCGTCCCGGCCTGCGGGAGGCTGTGACCAGGGCGATCAAACCAATGCTCGCGGGTATGGCGACCATGGGCATCGTTTCCCTACCTGGCATGATGACCGGACAGATCCTGGGAGGTTCCAGCCCGGTGGTTGCGACCAAATATCAGATCGCAATTATGACGTCAATTTTTGCTGCGATGGCTCTCGGCGTCACGCTTGCTATTCTACTGGCAACTCGAAAGGCGATCGATCCCTGGGGGATGGTGCGAAAAGAGGTCTATCGCTGAGCTCTCCCTTTTAACAACAGCCCGAGGTCGGGTCACAAGGGGAAGAGATTCCCTGAATGCGGATGCGGGTAATTGACTCCGCATCTTCCGGGACGCAGCAAACATCTTTGGCCATGCAGTCGGTTTGTTTCGGCTCCAGTTGGATCTGAACGGCATCTGCCACCTTAACCGATGTGACCTCAAAGTGGGAAAGCAGGCCATGCTCGTATTCGAATTCGACTGGCAAATCATGCTCGGGAAGAACAGGTTTGCCGTGATCAATGATAATCCCGAGCTGGCCGGCGTTGACCCGATGATCCTCGTCAGTAGTGACCCAGATTTGGAGTAGGGCTTTCTCTTCTTCGCGGACGGTGCCACCGCAGTCGATGAACTTCTTTGCTACGTGACCCACCTCCGTGATGTGAAAGTGCGCGGGAATCACCGTGTCATCGTGAAGATGGAATTGAAGATCCTTTTTCGGGTTGTCCGTGAGGGTTTGCTTGAGTTCGGATAGGTTCATTGCTTGTGCTCTGAATGTTTCAAACGCTTACTTCAAACTCAACAAATACGCCACCATATCCAGCAAATCTTTTTCGCCCAGAACCTGGTCGAGGCCGACGGGCATCAGGGAGGTGGCTATCGGTTCGAGGGACTTGAGATCGCTGCGCAAAACGGTGTGGTTTTGACCGGCGGGGTCGATCATTTCGACGCGGTCAGTTGCCTCGCTGCGCACCAGACCGAGAATGGCAGAGCCATCATTCTTCGTGGCGGTAAAGGTTTCGAAATCGCGAGCGAGGGATTCAGATGGATAGAGGATCGACTCGAGCAGGTCTTCGCCTTTGCGGA
>JAHDCN010000201.1 GCA_020629815.1 Verrucomicrobiota bacterium | reverse complement strand
GCGAGCCGACGTTTCTGCACATTCTTTCAGAAGGCGACCTGAAGACGCATGGCTACTACTATGTGCGCCGGAAAAACGGCAACTGGCGCCAGACACGGATCCACCATTCGAATCACAACTGGAACGGCGGCTACCTGTTTCATGCCGCCAACGGTGACATTCACGCCTACCTGATCACCGGGAAAGGATACCTCAAAGGTGGCTACATGGATGATCGTGGTGGCGGAAACGTTGAGGAGTGGATTTCCACAGACAAAGGCGAATCCTGGGTCAGGCACCGTGACCTGACACCTGATCGTGGACGGTATCCCGGCTGGCGCTTCAATCACGTTCAACCAGTCGTTCGTCCCGATGGGACGCGAGTATCGGGCATGCTCCTTTTCTATGGGTGGAAGGACGAAGACAATCCCACAGCAAAAGCCTTCTTGCTGGACGAATGATCATAGAAAGTGGGGTGAAAGCAACGTCGCTCCGCGTGATCGGCTGGCCTCGGCAAAGAAGCATTATAACTCACTGCCCAACCAATGCTCTTAATCACCAAATCCAAACTCGCGTTCTGCTCGTTCGCCTCCGGCCTTGCCCATCATCTTTGGCGTGCCTTTGATAAAAGCGAAACGTTTGCCTTCCAGATATTCCTGTGGGCAATCTTTACCATGGAATTTGGTGAGGGCGGGTTTGTTTTCAAAGAGATCAATCTGCGAGGGTGAGCCCGCCATGTGCAGGTAGATGATCGACTTTCTTTGGCCGGAATTTTGAATCCGACTGATGCCTCTTTGGCCATCAATTGACTCAATGCGATTGAGCCAAATCCCAATCCCATCTGGCCAAAGAAATGCTGCCGGGTTTGGGCCCGTGTTTGTTCAATTTTTAAATTCATACTATCGATATAGTTTACTCCGAAACCACCTGGCGAAATTCCAATCGCCGGAGCCCTTTCTGTATATATTTATTCTGGTGGAGAAGACGCCAAATGAGTTGGGTGGAATAGTTTTCAAACATGAGGAGGACGAGACCCTTATCGATCCCAAGGTAGCTCTTGCCAATCCACGGCTGCTCCTCGCTGGGCGCGGCGGTGTGGTAGCTGTAGGCGTCGTACAATCCGTAGTCACCGACGAGCCCCGGGATCTGGTACATGTGCTCAAGGGCCGCGATCGATTCCTTTGGGGTGAATGGCAGAAAGGACAGCGCTCCGTAGGGCGCTACCGTGCCGTCTTCAAGAAGCTGATGGCCGGGGATGATTGGGTGCGAGCCGTAGGCACCGCTGTAACCGGCGGTCGGACTAATGCAGGCCGACATTCCCCAGGAATTCGGCCCGAGCCCCTTGATGCGATTCGGGTTATCGATGGCGTACTGGCGTGCGGCGAGAGCGGCATGACGGGAGTTTTCAAACCAGTCCCGGTCGAGCCTGTCGCGGAGATTTCGGAAGTCGATGAAGGCGTGAGTCCACTGGTAGGTAAAAGCGGCACCGCTGATGCACATGATGAACTCTTCGCCCTTGTAGCGGCCGGGAAAAGTTTGCATGGCGTAGTAGGGTTCGACCGCAGTGGAAAAGTCGGGATTCGGAGCGCCCGCCGCCAGGATGTAGAGAAAAATGTGTTCGCCGTAGGACTTCCACCCGCCGAACATTCCCTCGGGCGTAATGTCAGCGGGAGGTTGCGCAGGGAGATCCTCGGGATAACAGGCGATGTAGGGATGGTGAGTCTCCGGATTCGTGAACCACCTCCAGTTCATCTCGGCATAAAGCGATTCCGCCAGACGCTTGATCTCCCCACCAAAGTACTCGCCAGCAGCCAATGCACCGAGAACCATGGTGCCTGCGGACGCGTTGCTCAATTCGACATTTGTAGAATCATTCCATGCGCGCTTACCCGTTGCCGGATCAATGAAGTGATACCAGAACCCATTGATTCGGTGGAGATGTTTGAGCGACATCAGGGTAATCAGGATGCGCTGCTCTCCCTCTTCACGAGTAATCCAGCCGCGCTCGACGCCAATCACAATAGCGGCGAAATAGAACCCCTGGGACTCGATGGCGATCGGGGGGGTTTTGTAAATGTCCTCCATGCCCACGTAGTCGCCGATGGTAAACCCGTAGGCAGGGCTGGCTGGATCGGACATCCATTCATTCCAGAAGAAATCAAAACATCCCCGGAGTTCTCGCTCCATGAGAGGGGTTAGTGGCTGTGGAGTCGATACTACCGGGAAGGCAGATTGCCTGGAGCCTGCCTCTTCCGCGTTTGAAGTATAGGAAAAGGTTAATGTTAGTATCGTTATACCAACAGCCAGTTTGTGGATTAATTTCATGGGATAAACGTTGAGGATCATGGTTTCATTAAAGTTTCGTCGAGGTTCAATAGCACGCTGGCTACAGCGACCTTCGCGGCATCGCCTTCCTGAAGGCCAGCCGATTCGAGCAAAGCCTTCGCCTCGTCGGGATGTTCGGAAAAGTTCGCTTGCATCGTTGCGTAAAGTTCTGCCAATCACTCTGTTCCTTTGTCGGTGCCGGCATCACCGGAGCGACCCGATCCGCGTCCTCGGTCTGATTGAACAAGCCGTAGGAGGCGTAGTAATCCTCAATCGTGATCGGATCATATTTGTGGGTATGACATTTGGCGCAGCCCATCGTTAGCCCCATCCAAAACTGTACCGTGGTATCGACTATGTCCTTCACCGCTGCTACCCGAAACTCCTCATCGCCTGTTCTGCCCTCGTCATTTTCCATGGTGTTGCGGTGAAACGCCGTCGCCAGCAGCTGCTGAGATGTCGGCTCGGGCAACAGGTCACCGGCGAGCTGCTCGATCGTGAACTGATCGAACGGCAAATCGCGATCGATCACCCAATCGCGATAGCGCCACATGTCGCGATGGCGATCCTTCTCGTAACCTTTGGTGTCAGCATAACGAGCGAGATCAAGCCACATCCGCGCCCAGTGCTCGCCGAATGCTTCCGACTCTAACAAACGATCCACGACCGCCTCGAAATTTCCGTCTCTGACGAACGCTTCCGCCTCTTCGATCGTTGGCGGCAAGCCGGTCAAATCGAGCGACACCCGCCGCATCAGTGTGTAACGATCCGCCTCTTCAGCGGGTGTGAGTCCGTGCTCCGGCAGCTGCTCCCTGACAAAGTGATCAACCGGATGTATTCCCTCAGGGATCTCCGCTTTTACCGGCGCGACAAATGCCCAATGCACATCGTAAGCCGCGCCCGCCGCGACCCACTCGCGCAGCAGACGTTTTTGGGTGTCTGTTAGGGCGTGACCCGTGTCCGCGGGCGGCATCAGATCATCTGCATCGTCTGTTTCGACGCGGTAAATCAACTCGCTCTCGTCCACCGAACCGAGCGCCTTCCTCGCACCCTCCGGAGTATCGAGTCGCAGCTTGCCCTTGCGCGCTTCCTCATCCGGTCCATGACAGGCAAAACAATTCGCTGACAGGATCGGCCGAATGTCACGATTGAAATCGACCACCGGCTGAGCGCTTACGATCGAGGACAGGATGCTGAAAAGTAGAAACGTGAAGAAGGTGGGTCTTCTCATGATGGTTGAAGTTGGCACGAAACGAAAAATTCGTCTTGTATGGTGAGATTGTTTGCGTGTAAAAACCGCGCATGAAACATGCACGAATATTTCGCAGTGATTTCCTCGACCGCATGGCGACGGATCAACTGTTCCCACTTTTCGATCTCCTGCCGGAAGTGTCCTTCTTCCTCAAGGATCGCAAAGGTCGTTTTATCGCGCTGAATCAACGAGGCTGTGAATTTTGCGGTGTCGCCACTGAAGTGGATGCGATTGGCAAAACCGATTTTGATTTCTTTCCGACTGATCGTGCCACGGCCTACCACGATGACGACAAAGCCGTCATGGAATCCGGCGAACCCGTATTGAATCGTATCGAAGCGTCGCCCGAATCGATACGCTCGCCGCGCCTTGTCGTGACTGCGAAAGTGCCGGTCCGGGATCAAAAAGGCGACATCATCGGGATTGCGGGGATGTCACGCCGGGTGGAGGAATTTCGACAGAGTTCCGGAGAAATTGACCGCTTTGCCAAGGTGGTCGATTTTCTTCATGAGAACTTTGGAGAACCGATCACGACGGCTGAACTCGCTCGGCGGGCCGGGATTTCCCCGAGTCAGTTCAACCGCCGATTTGGCCAGGCCTTTGGCACCAGCGCCCGGCAGTATCTGATCCGCATTCGCATCGAGGCTGCGGCCCGAATGCTTCAGGAATCGGACGAAACCGTCGCAACGATTGCCCTCGATTGCGGATTTCACGATCACGCACACTTCAGCCGAAGTTTTCATCGCCTGATGCGCTGTTCGCCGTCAGATTACCGCCAGAAATTCAGTTGGCATAACGGTTAGCCGATCAATGTTCTCTTCCTAACTTTCCACGATCCAACAGGGTATCTCTTACGAACCAACCCTGTCTGTTTGCAAACAGAGCCTATCGATTCGTATGACGACGACGCAAAAATGTCGCCTATCCTTGAAAATAATTCGTTGAATTTATCGCTGACCGGCAGCGATTGAGTAGAGTAAAAGCTGAAATGAACCTCAAGACCGACACCAACCGCCGAACCTTTCTCCGAAACGGCACCAAAGCGTTGACGCTGCCGTTCTTCGCCAGCCTTCTTCCAGCAGGCTCGAGAGCTCTCGCCGAACAAAAACTGGCCTCCGGCGCGCCCAAACGTCTGCTCTGGATGTCGATGGGCCACGGCCACATGGAGAAGCATTTTTACCCTACCGAAAACGGCAAGCTGAGCGACATCGCCCTGCCTCCCGGTTGGGATCCGATGAAGAAGAATCTCGGTCACGTGACGATGGTTTCGAACTTCACGAATGCGGAGAACAAGCAGCCGCATGAAGGGACCGAGGCGGTGCTCACCTGCGCCAACGTCGTCGGGTTTTCCGGCAAAGCGCGGCACAACAGCATTTCCTGCGATCAGGTCGCAGCGGAGCACTTGGGGCAGGAGACGCGCTATGAAAGCTTGCAGCTGAATTGCGAAAAAGATGACACCGGAAACGGCCACGGCGGTGTGGCGATGTCGTATCGAGAGGATGGCAGCCCGCTGTCGGGCTTTGCCTCTCCGCTGGAAGTGTATTTCAAGATTTTTGGGGGCGGCGTGAGTCGCGAGGAAATGCTACGCACCCTCAAACAGCGTCGCAGTATCTTCGACATCCTCGAATTCGAAAGCGGCTCGACCAAGCGCATCTTAAGCAAGGACGACCGTGAGAAGCTGGAGGAATACACCACCAGCATTCGCGATATCGAGCTCTCCCTGAGTCGCGAGGAAGAGTGGATCGATATTCCGTATCCGAAAGCGACTCAGAAAAAGCCACCGGAAGGGATGCAGGGCGAGCCTGAGATCAAGGCCATGTTCAAAATGATCCTGGCCGCCTGGCAAACCGATGCCACCCGCGTGGTGACCTATCGCATGCCCGATGCGGGCTTGCTTACCAGTATGGGAATCTCCTCCACGCCACACACGCTTTCGCACTACGGCTCCAATGCGTCACTGCATGAGCTCAATCTGCAGCGGACGAAGAAGTGGATGCAAC
>JAHDCN010000200.1 GCA_020629815.1 Verrucomicrobiota bacterium | reverse complement strand
TGTGAAGTTTTTGTAGCCATATGATGCTACGGCGCGTATTGATGATACAGAGATGGCGCAAGGCAACAACAAGGAGTTTGATGCAATCATCATCGGGGGAGCCTTTTCCGGAACCAGTGCCGGAGTTCTGCTAAAACGCAAGCACCCCGAGGCGAAAGTATTGATTGTTGAGCAGTCTGAGGAATTCGACCGCAAGGTAGGGGAATCGACCTCGGAGCTGGCCGGATGTTTCCTGACCAAGCAGCTCGGACTGACCAGTTATCTCGCGCGCAAGCATGTCACCAAGCACGGTTTGCGCCTGTGGTTTCACAACGAAGACGATCAGTGCTTTTCTGAATGCAGCGAAGTCGGCGGAGCCTACCAAAGCCGTCTTCCCACCTATCAACTGGACCGTTCCGATCTGGATCAAAAACTGTTGGATATGGCGGAAGAGGCTGGCTGCGAAATCTGGCGCCCGGCGAAAGCAAAGACCATCGAACTGAAACAGCAGCACCCCGATCGGGACCACAACCGTCTTTCCATCCGTTACAACGGCGAGGTGTACGAAGTGACGTCAAAATGGGTGATCGATGCGACTGGAAAAGCGTCACGAATTCCGCGCATGCTGGGCCACCACCGTAAGCTGGAAGAGCACACAACCAACGCCGTCTGGGCACGCTTCCGCAATGTGCGTGATCTGGATGATCACGAGCTTCTGGAAAAATTTCCCTGCTACGCCAAGTCCTGCAAAGGTCCACGCAGTCAGGCAACCAATCACCTGATGGGTTATGGCTGGTGGTGTTGGCTGATTCCTTTGAACAACGGCGACCTCAGCGCTGGCCTGGTTTACGATTCGAGTATTTTCGAGCCGGAGAAATTCGGCAACCTGACGGAAACATTGCATCGCCACCTGCTGACTCACCCGGTGGGCAAAGTAATGTTCGAAGATGCCGAGCCTGTGGAAAAAGATACCAGAACCTATTCCGGCCTTCCCTACTACAGCGAAGAAGTCACCGGAGAAGGTTGGGCAGCCGTCGGTGACGCAGCTGGGTTTATCGATCCGCTGTATTCTCAGGGCCTCGACTACTGCGCTCATACTGTTTGTGCCGTGACCAATTTCATTTCCGAGGATCTGAAGGGAAATTGTATTCGCGAACAGGTAGAGCAGTACAACCGCGAATACCCGATCAGCTATCGCCGGTGGTATGAGGCACTCTACAAAAACAAATACCATTACCTCGGTGATGCTGAGATTATGTGGGGTGCTTTCCTTCTGGACATTGCGACCTATTTCATCGGACCGGTCCGTGTGGTCTATGATTTTCCCGATAAAGAATTCGGGCTACTGCCCTATCACGGCAAAGCCGGAACATTCTTCGCCAAATTGATGGCGCTCTACAATCGGCGCTTCGTCGCGATTGCGAAAAAACGGATGCGCTGCGGCACCTACGGAGCTTCCAATAAAGGGAAGCGCTTTCTTTTGGCGAAAGGGTTCAGCCCCACCCTGGGAACCTTTTCCATTATGGGACAGGGAATTCGTCACTGGCTGAAGCTGGAGGTGAAGAACCTTTTTACCTTTCCGAAATCGACCGGAAAGAAGGAAGCTGATCCAGTTTTTCTCGAACAGACGGAAAGTCAGCCTTCGACTTAGAGTTAACAGGGTACAGTCCGGGACCATACCCTGTTAGGTCAACGACCTAACCCTGTTTGATTCGGGAATAATCGCAGTTTCGCCGGAGGCTTTGTGATGATATAGAAAGGGGTCGTCAGCCCCATATGTCTTCCACGAGAAATTCCGCTCTCGCTGATCCTGCCAATGAATCAGTGGCCTCCGGCCGGAGGCGCTTCATTCCCCGTCTGCGCGGCCGGGAACGAGGACGGATATGGCGTCGCTTGCTGAATGGTTTTGGGAAAAATCAGGAGACTGGCACGACTGATCACTCGATGCTGCCAACACTGATCGAAGTGTTTGCCGGCTTCACCAAGTTGGATGGAGTGGTGGAAGCGGATGAGATCGATTCGATTCTTGGATTCCTACGCTATGACTTTCCGGAGTCTGTCTATACCGAGCTAAGATCACACTTTATGACCTCGCTGCGACAGCGGCAGGATCTGGAAGCGATTGCTGCTGACCTGGCAACGACGCTGGATGTGGAGGAGAAAGTGCTACTCGGTGTGCAGTTGTACGTTTTGATTAGTCGTGCGGGTTTGCCGAAAGAAAGCCTGATCACCTACTACCAGTTCATGACGACGCTGGGTGTCGCAT
Source organism: Verrucomicrobiota bacterium (assembly GCA_020629815.1). Lineage (GTDB taxonomy): Bacteria > Verrucomicrobiota > Verrucomicrobiia > Verrucomicrobiales > DEV007 > Arctic95D-9. The sequence goes on along the minus strand of JAHDCN010000200.1, from coordinate 3,334 downwards.
CGGAGGCAATCAGCATTGTTTATCAGCTGAACAGCAGTGAGGCGACACAGGATGCCAGTCTCGAATTTTCCGGAGATCAGGGAGTAGAGGACAAAGTCACCCACCGGTTGGAGTCGCTGCTTTTTTCGACGGAGGACAATGCTGACGTGCATGTACAAGCGAAGGATGAGCATTCGGTGAGCGTATTTCGTTTTTTGAATCTAATCCTCGTAAAGAATCTGGGACCTGGCCCGATTCTCGCCCGGGGTAGACAGGTGAATACCGGCGAGTTTTACCGAATTTACGAGGGCCAAAGGATTTTGATCGGGGAGGAAGACCTGACCTTTGAAGATCTGATCTTTTACTTTAACTCAAAGAAGAACGTTTCATCGGTTCAGGTATATCTGGCGCAAGATAGCGGCGGCGGGCAGTTCATTGAGCGGGTTCGGACTAAGCAAAGTTACCTGCGGGTTTCTTTTGGATTGAAAATCGATGTCGAGGTTTTGAATGAAACCGGCGCTTCGATAGCAGGAGAACCTCTCTCCAAAGGTAGTGCCTTTGAGGTGTCGGCTCAGGAAAAAATCGAATTCGACGATCATACCGAAATCACATTTGCTGAGCTGCGAAAGAAAGCCCGGGAGCTTGGCGGGCGTTTCTCGCTACCACCCAACCGCACGGAGTATTTGGTCTCCAATGACCCAAGTCTTCTATCGGATGGCGATATCCTTCTGACACCCGGAGCTGCAGGCACGATTTTACTGCGCATCCGTTGCGATTACGGTGCAAAGACCGGAGTACTCGACGTATTGGAGTCGGAGAGAGTCATTGCGGTAGAGAATGAACCGGTCCGGAAGTCGGTCAATCTCAAAGATGGCGACATCATTAGCCTGGGAGACGGACAGTTTCTCTGCTGTCATTTTTCCGAGGGCATCATCGAAGAAGAGCGCAATGTGATCCACACACTGAAAATTCGCGATGCGGGTCATTCCTATGATCGCAAAGTGCGTGCTCTCGATGGAGTGACCTTTTCGATTCAGCGGGGTGAAATGGTTTGTGTAATGGGGCCGAGCGGGTGCGGTAAAAGTACCCTTCTCAAGGTGCTGGGAGGCCAGTTGAAGCCATCAGAAGGTAGGGTCGATTTAAACGGGGTTGATCTCTACGCAGAGCACGATCACTTGAAATCCTATATCGGCTTCATCCCGCAGGAGGAGACTTTTGATCCTTTGCTCACGGTGGAGGAGAACCTCGATACTGCAGCTGCGATTCGGGCGCCACATTTTTCGCCCCACGAACGCCGGCGTCGCGCTGATTCGAAACTGATCGAATTGGGCTTGAATGAGATTCGGCACCGTCTGGCGGGTGATCACGAAACTAAAAGTCTTAGCGGGGGACAAAGACGCCGATTAAACGCCGGCATGGACATGATCGGAATCGCGGACATTTACCTGTTCGATGAACCGACCTCGGGATTGTCGTCGAAAGACTCGGAGCATGTGTTGGACATTATTCGCGGCCTGACCCACAACAAGATTACTCTGGTCTCAATTCACCAACCGAGCAGCCGCCTGTTTCACATGTTCGACAAGGCAATCCTTCTCGATAATGGCGGCAAACTGGCCTTCTTCGGCACTCCGGAACAAATGCTCGATTATTTCAATGAGGCGCGGAAGCAGGAAGGGATTTTTACCTCGACCTTTGCGTCTCCTGACGATGCACAGGCGGATACCGTGGATGTGACGCCATCAAAGCTGCTGCCTCCGGACTTTGTGTTTGATGTATTGGAAACTCCCCTTCGGGATCTCAGTGGCGAGGTGATTTACGAACGGGATGCACGGGGAAACCTAATCCCCGCCCGGAGATTTAATTCAGCTTTTTGGAGCGACCGGTTTCAAACCTATCGCTTGTTGGAAGAGGTAAACCTGCGAGAGATCGAAGCTGATACTTCTTCGCAGACCGGAACTCTTCAGAAAACTCCACAGGCACCACCGCGAACTCTGCGCCATGATTGGGTACGATTCTGCAACCAGTTCAAACGGGCGTTTTTGAGTAAACTCCGGAATAGAGCGAACCTGGCAATTACCCTGCTGGTGGCGCCCATTCTTGCACTGCTGCTGGCCATCGCGCTGCACTACACAGAGGAGATTGATTACAACTTTCGCAACGCGTTCCACATACCGAAGTATCTCTTTCTCAGTCTCGTTATTGCCCTCTTTCTTGGACTGACTAATTCTGCGGAGGAGATTATCCGTGACCGGAATTTGCTGCAACGGGAGCGGCATCACGGTTTCCGTGTGTCCGGTTATATTCTCTGCAAATACCTGTCGCTCGGATTTTTCTCACTGATTCAGTGTGTGATCTATCTGTTGATAGCCAATGCTATCCTGGATGTGCGAAGCATGTTTTTCCATGACCTGCTTTGGATGTTTAGCACCTCCTTTGTCGGTGTTGCGGCGGGCCTTTTCATATCCAGCGTGGTGAATAGTCCGAAAACAGCTCTGAACATCATCCCTCTGGTGTTGATCCCGAATATTATCTTCGGTGGTGCATTGATTAAGTATGAGGAGATGAACCGGGGAGTCGATCTCGTACAAAACGTACGAAACTGGCTGTCTCCCAATCGTCAGGCCGATGAGATTTCCGATCTCAAGGTTCCTTCGATTTGTAACCTGATGCCGCTTCGCTGGAGCTATGAAGGAATGATCATTGCCCACGCCGACCGCAACCCGGCCAGCCAGTTGAACAACGAGATCAATGCAGGCATGCAGAAGTTTGCCAGCATTCCTCTCTCGCAAAAGCTCACTGCCGAGCAGAAAGACGAACTGAATCAATACAAGCAGGCACTGGCTGTGGTTCACGGACTGGAGGCGGAGAAGCCATCGGGCGTCGGCAAGCAGTTGCGCGAGATTAGGAAATCACTGAACAGCCAAACCTTTGATCCAGCGAAGTACTACAGTGAATTCCCTGAGGAAACGATTACCTATTCAGCCGAGCAGCTGTACCTGAATAAAGAGGTACAGCTAATGTTCACCAAAGCGGAAGCAGAGCGACAGGATTATCGCAAAGAAGCGAATCCGCCGAATATTTTCTTCGGCAGCGAAAAGTATTTCCGTTTTCCCTCCCGTTCGGAAAATCCCTGGGTGTCGTTTCAATTGAAAACGTTGCACCTGAATCTCTTTGCAATGCTGGCCTTCATTGCGGGTGCATTCGTAGCCCTGTATATTTCTCTGAAAAAACAGCTGCGAAAAGTGTGAGGCCGATTGCCAAGCTCAAAAAATCGGCGATACTTTCGCCCCGTCAATCAATCGGCGGACGGAAAACGCGCTCGTAGCTCAGCTGGATAGAGCAACGGACTTCT
>JAHDCN010000199.1:1881-5592 GCA_020629815.1 Verrucomicrobiota bacterium | reverse complement strand
TTTTTTTTGACAGATCGAGCGGGTAGAGTAGTCTTTCGCCGCTAAATCCGCCCACTGTGGGCATTGACTCAGGTTTTCTCCCCGAAAAAAGGAGGAAGCAGGGGTTTTATCGCCTTTTTGAGCGGCTGCGGCAATTACATTCTGAGCTGTGAAAGGCTCTTGTAGCTCAGGGGTAGAGCACTTCCTTGGTAAGGAAGAGGTCACGGGTTCAAATCCCGTCAAGAGCTCCACTCTTAGCGACAGAATCAACTAGAAGAACATAACGCAATATATAAAAGCAAAACCTGAATTGGCGGCCAGCCTATTCCCAGTTATCCAAACCAAAACAACCCAGGACAATGGCTAAAGAAGCATTTGAACGTAACAAGCCGCACGTGAACGTCGGAACCATCGGTCACGTGGACCACGGAAAAACTACACTGACTGCAGCGATCACGGCGACGCTGGCGGATAAAGGTTTTGCTGAGAAGCGCGCTTACGACGAAATTGATGGAGCTCCCGAGGAGCGCGAGCGTGGTATTACTATTTCGACAGCACACGTTGAGTATGAGACTGAAAATCGTCACTATGCTCACGTTGACTGCCCAGGTCACGCTGACTACGTGAAGAACATGATTACTGGTGCTGCCCAGATGGACGGTGCTATCCTCGTCTGCTCTGCAGCTGACGGCCCTATGCCGCAGACTCGTGAGCACATCCTGCTTGCTCGTCAGGTGGGTGTTCCTGCGATCGTGGTTTTCCTGAATAAAGTTGATCAGGTTGACGATGAAGAGCTTCTCGATCTCGTTGAGATGGAAGTTCGCGAGCTGCTTTCTCAGTATGAGTTCCCTGGTGACGATATTCCTATCGTTCGTGGTTCTGCGCTGAAGGCTCTGGAGGGTGATGCAGGTCACCAGGAAAACATCATGAAGCTCATGGAAGCTGTTGATGACTACATCCCAATGCCTGAGCGTCCGGTTGATCAGGACTTCCTGATGCCGATCGAGGACGTTTTCTCCATTGAGGGTCGTGGTACTGTTGCTACCGGCCGTGTTGAGCGTGGAATCATCAAGAAGATGGAAGAAGTCGAGATCGTTGGTATTCGCGACACCCAGTCTACTACTGTTACTGACATTGAGATGTTCCGTAAGCTTCTCGACGAAGGTCAGGCTGGTGATAATGTTGGTCTCCTGATGCGTGGACTTAAGAAAGAGCAAATGGAGCGCGGTCAGGTGATTGCCAAGCCGGGAACCATTACTCCTCACAAAAAGTTCAAAGCTGAGGTTTACGTTTTGAGTAAAGATGAGGGTGGTCGTCACACTCCTTTCTTCAACAACTACCGCCCGCAGTTCTACTTCCGTACCACTGATGTGACTGGTTCTGTGAACCTTCCTGACGGTGTGGAAATGGTGATGCCTGGTGACAATGTTGCTATGGAAGTTGAGTTGATCACTCCGATCGCGATGGAGAAAACAATCCGTTTCGCGATTCGTGAAGGTGGCCGGACTGTTGGTGCAGGACGTGTCTCCGACATTCTCGACTAATTATTTTGCGACGAATCGTCGCATCTGTTAGGCGGAAATCTTGAACACAGTTTCCGCCGAGCAGTCCAAAAATTTCCGGAGAGGGGATCCGAGTTGATCGGTTCCCCTCTTTCCGGCCTTAAACGAAACACAAAAACAAGGATAGTTTTCTGGAGAAAGGGCAGTAGTTCAGTGGTAGAACGTCGGTCTCCAAAACCGAATGCCGGGGGTTCGAGTCCCTCCTGCCCTGCCAGAAAAGAGAGAGGTTTTTAATCATGGGAAAAATCAGCAAATACTTCGGTGAAGTGCGGGCGGAGTTGAAGAAAGCGACCTGGCCGTGGGATCCGAAGGAAAAAGGTGTCAAAAAGTACAAGCAGCTCATCGATTCCACGATTGTGGTGATGATCGCGATGGTTCTGCTCGGTGCTTATGTTGCGATGATTGATTTCGCCATGCGGAACTTTATGACGTTCCTGACCTCAGGATTTTAGTCCCCGGTTTTGTTTAATTCGAACCGACTCCCCGGTCGGTTATTTAATCCGTTACCTGCCGCCACTAGAAAGCAGCTAAAAGAAATGCCCACAATTCCCGCGCCACAAGACCAATGGTATGTTGTTCATGTTCTGTCCGGTCAGGAGAACAAGGTTAAGGACAATATCGAGCGTCGCATCCAATCCGAAGAGATGGCAGACTTCATTTTTGAAGTTCTTGTCCCTCAGGAGCAGGTTGCGGAGGTGAAAGGTGGTCAGGAGAAGGTGAGTAACCGGAAGTTTTTCCCCGGCTACATCATCATCAATATGAATCTCCTCGACGAGCACAACCAGCTGGTAGGGGAGACCTGGTATTTTATCCAGGAAACAGATGGCGTGATCAATTTTGCCGGAACCAAGGACCGACCGATCCCGATGCCACAAAAGGAAGTGGACGGAATGCTGGCCCAGATTCGTGAGCGTGAAGGTAGTGTTGTTCCTGCTGTGGAGCACGAACCGGGCGATACCATTGTGGTCGCAGATGGTCCGTTTCAGGGGCAAACCGGTATCGTTGCCGAGATTGATCAGGCAAAAGGCGAGTTGATGGTATCGGTGAACATTTTTGGTAGGGAGACTCTGGTGCCACTCGAATATTGGCAGGTGGAAAAAGCATAGAAGAAGAGGACCCAACCCTGTTAGGTCAGAGAGTTAACCCTGTTGGGTCACTGACTTAACCCTGTTGAATCAGAAGATTGTAAGAATTTACCCAAGAAGAAAATGGCGAAAGAAGTAGCATCCGTTTTGAAACTACAGATTCCTGCTGGTGGAGCAAATCCGTCTCCTCCAGTTGGTCCCGCGCTCGGTCAGGCCGGCGTGAATATCATGGAATTCTGTAAGGCGTTTAACGCTGAGACCCAATCTGCAGGCGGAGATCTTCTGCCGGTTGTGATCACGGTCTTCAATGACAAAAGTTTCACGTTCATCACCAAGAAGCCGCCAGCGGCAGTGTTGCTTAAGAAAGCAGCGAATCTGGCGAAGGGCTCTGGTGAGCCACATACGACTAAAGTGGGAAGTATCACAAAAGCTCAGCTTCTCGAAGTGGTGAAGATTAAGATTGATGACCTGAATACCGATGATGAGGAAATGGCCTGCCGTATTTTGGCGGGAACCGCTCGTCAAATGGGGCTGGAAATCGTCGATTAAGAAAAATATTTCGTAGCTGGCATACGACTGTGCCGGCCGCAAAAACAAACTGCAGGAGGGAGTTGCCATAAAGGGGCTTCCGCATGAACTGCACCTAGATAAATGGCTAAAAAAAGCAAAAGATACCAAAAGGCCGCCGAAATGGTGGATGCAGAGAAGCTCTACCCGTTATCGGAAGCGGCGGAGTTGGTGAAGAAATTTCCGGCACCTAAATTCGACCAAACTGTCACGCTGAGTTTCAAACTCGGTGCGGATCCGCGTCAGTCGGATCAAATGGTGCGTGGCACCTGTCCACTGCCTCACGGAAGTGGTAAAGATGTGAAGGTGTTGGTTTTCGCCGAAGGTGAAGCTGCAACCGAAGCAAAAAATGCCGGAGCGGACTTCGTTGGCTTTAGCGGTCTGGTGAAAGAGGTCCAGGAAGGGAAGAGCGATTTTGATGTCGTAGTTGCGACTCCTGCGGCGATGGCAGAAGTCCGGAAGCTGGGTAGACAGCTCGGGCCTCGCGGTTTGATGCCGAATCCTAAGACCGGGACTGT
>JAHDCN010000199.1:0-1781 GCA_020629815.1 Verrucomicrobiota bacterium | reverse complement strand
CTAAGCCTGTCGAATTGAACGTATTGAAAGGATTTTTTAGATGAAAGAGATAAAACAAACGATCATCGACGATTTGCTGGAGCAGATTAACAATTCGCCGTTCCTGTTGGTTGCTGATTATGGCGGCATGACTGTGCCTCAGTTCGCTGAATTGCGCGGCAAGCTCAAGGAGACTGGTGCCCGTTTTCACGTTGCGAAGAACTCTTTTGTGAAGCGTGCTTCCGAATCCGCGGAGCTTCCCGGTGAAGTGGCGGATCATTTGTCCGGTCAGACAGCGATTGTCACCGGAGAAAGCGATGTTTGTGCTGCTGCGAAGGCGCTGAAAGATTTCAAAAAAGCCAACAATGATCTCGGCGCGGTGCGCTGTGGGGTGTTGGACGGTGAGTTCCTTGATGAAGGTAAAGTGGCTGCTTTGGCAGATCTTCCTTCCATGGAAGTGCTGCAGGCGACTTTGCTTGGTGTTCTCTCCAGCCCGGCCCGCGAGCTGGTTACTGTGCTCAACGAGCCCGGTGCCTCCCTTGCCCGTGTGTTGGCTGCCAAAGAGGCGGAAGGGTAATCAAATTTCAAATGAAACCAATTTCGGTGCCCGCAACCGGGTGCCGATTCTTAAAAAACAAAAACAAACCGGGTTCCTTGTCGAGAGTTGGGCGCAACTCTGTAACCATCCGCTCCGCTGAGTGGACACGGCGATACCCACCAGAAAAATGGCTGATACAGACGCATTAGTTGATCAATTGAGCGGTTTGACCGTTCTCGAAGTTGCTGACCTCGTGTCAGCTTTGGAAGAAAAATGGGGCGTGAGCGCTGCTGCTCCCGCTGCTGTTGCAGTTGCTGCACCCGGAGGCGGAGACGCTGGCGGTGGTGCTGAAGAGAAAGACGCTTTTGACGTGGTTCTCAAAGGTGACGGTGGCAACAAGATTGCTGTGATTAAGGCAGTTCGCGAAGTTGTGGACGGACTTGGTCTGGCAGACGCGAAAGCAATGGTCGAGGGAGCTCCCAAGACTCTGCTGGAAGGTGCTTCCAAAGACGACGCCGAAGAAGCGAAGAAGAAACTCGAAGAAGCTGGCGCCGAAGTGGAGCTTGCCTAATCGGGAACGGGTAAGAAAGATTTTTCCTCCACACTTCGCGCTCAGGCGTATGGAGTGTGGGGGCTTACCTCTAAAAAAATTCTAAGAAACCTCTTGATTGCACGTTGAGTGTCCAGACGGAGTGGAACAAAAAACCAAAAATAGCCAGTAAAACGGACATCGAATCCTGATTGCTTCCTGAATTTGAAGGAAAAGGCAGTCAGGCTTCGCTGTCTTGTTTTTGTATAACAAAAGCAGGAAGCGACAGGTTGGTTACATCCTGAGTGGTCAAGTGCGTGTGTTTCCCGGTGAAAGTCCCGGGAGGGCGGCGCTTTGATTGACGAAGGTGGAATCGGCCTGATTTGGGTGGTGAAATCACCCTTCTTTACCACCAATAGTCCCAATCAGCGCCAGTATGTCAGCAGCAGCCAAAAAACTAGAACGGAAATCGTTTGGAAAGATCAAAGAGGCGATCGACACGCCGAATTTGATCGAAGTGCAGTTGGATTCCTACAAGGAGTTCCTGCAGGAGGAAACCCCTGCCAAAGATCGTCAGCCAACGGGTTTGCAGTCGGTTTTTTCCGAGGTTTTTCCCATCCAGAGTTATGACGAAAAGTTTACACTCGATTTCGTCCGCTATGAAGTAGCTGAGCCTAAGCTTTCTGCTCTGGAATCTCTTCGCGACGGCGAAACGTTTTCCGCTCCTCTCTACGT
>JAHDCN010000198.1 GCA_020629815.1 Verrucomicrobiota bacterium | reverse complement strand
CTCGACGAAAGCCTGCGCGAGAGCGCCAAGGCCCCGATCATGAAAATGCTCGAGCTGAGCAAGTAGTCCCCGGAATTTTCAGATTCGAAGAACATGTACTCCTGGGACCAGCAATTCCTCGATCTCTACGACCGCTGCCTGGAAAAATACCGGGCCGGCGATCACGATTTCAACGGCTACTACAGCGAAGAGGAACTCGGTTTCCTGCGCTCCATCGGCTGCCAGCCCCGCGAATTTTTTGATTTCGTCGAAGACTTCGCTGTCGGCGGAGACCCGACGCCCTCCACCGCGGTATTGATCACCGATGTTCGACGCAACTATTTGAAATCAGAGATGGGCGGCAAGCTCAGTGATCATGTCGTAGATCCAGCCTCCCTGCCTCCAAAGACAGAGGAAATGGACGGCATCATCTGGCTACCACGAATCATTACCAAAGCCCGCGCCAAATTACGTGGCGAACTCGATCCCAACAGCATGTTCTGTTGCGGTGGTGACCGGAAATTCCTGCGCACCCACAATATCGCCCCTGCTGATTTTTTGCATGCCGTCTGGGAGGCCGGTGATGATGACAGCAAAATCCTCGCGTTTGTGAAAGCCAACTCACCCGTTGCAGGTTGATCCGAGATGACCGGGAGGCGAAACATCCATCGCAGCCCTGTAGCAGCGAATCTCCCTGACTCAACAGGGTTAGCTCGCCGACCCAACAGGGTTAGGTCAATCATCATACCCTGTTTAGTCGGGTTTCTCTTCTCTGCATCGATTGCCTGCGGTCAGGAAAGCCTGGCCGACGTCCCGGAATTTCGAAACGGCTGCGTGGAGTTGGAAAAGGGCGACTTCGCAAAAGGCACTGTCACGTTTTCCGAAATATGGGATTCAGTGAGCAAAGCGGAAACCGACGATATCAGCCTCAACCTGGTTGCCTCACGCCTGTTGGAATGCCTCGTCCGGGGCAATCAAAGCGCCGAGGCTGTGACCTGGATTCGCAAGAACCGTGATGCTTTCACCCCTTCCCGACCCACAGCCTTGTGGATCGCCCGGGCTTTGAAAGAACAGGAGCTGTTCACTGACGCCATTCGCCACTACGAAGCCTTTGCCAAACCGGAAAAAGCCAACCCACACATTGTCAGCGAATACGCCTATTGTCTGGCTCGAAACGGCGAACCACTTGCCGGTCTTGAGGCGCTGGATGCAGCATTTCCTGCAAAATCAGATTCGGAGCGGATGATTCGATCCCGACTGGCTCTGCAAGCCGGTGAAGTCATCCGGGCCGGCGAAGAGATCGCACCGATACTGGAAAAGCTCGACCAACTGCCCAACCATCTGCAGTTGGACGTGATGGCGCTGAACGCTCAATGCCTTGCTACCACCGGCGACCCTTCTTCGCTGGTTCTGCCGCTGATGGATTGGATCGAAAATGTGAAAACGCCCACATTGGTTTATCGAGGGTTTGATCTGTTGCAAAGAGTGGCTGCCCCGGCGTCGAGAGAAACGATTCTCGCAAAGCTGGATCAGTGGAAGTCGAACCATGAACAGAAGCCGGTCCAAATCGCTGCTGAATACTACTCGATTTTACTCAAGGGAGATCGACCGGAGGCAGACGCCTTAAAAAAGTTCCTCTCTGCTCACGAAAACCACCCTCTCAGTTCGGAAGCCCGCCTGCAACTGGCAGACGTTGACCCAAAAAATGCTGCCCGCTGGCTGACTCCAACCATGAAAGCGAGGCCAGAAGCAGAATCGCTTTTTTCGGCTAATCAACGAAAGGCGGCTTATCAATTGGCAACCTCGCGCTTTCAGGAAAAAAGTTATCAGCAGGCCGTTTCCGCTTTCGAGAAATCAGCCGAAGGCTCGGGCGGGGTATCGCAACGCCGTGCCTGGCACAACGCAGCCCTCGCAGCTCTCAGTGCTGGAGATGATGATCGCTACGACAGCCTGCGGAAGAGACTCTTATTGGCCGGGCCCTCTGATCCAGCCAGTGCCAGTTTGCTTTTTTTATCGGGACTGCAATTTGCCTCGAAAGGTTCCCCCCGAGCTTTCGATGTGCTGGAGCAGTTTGTTCAGCGGTTTCCTGATCACCCCTCACTCCCGGAGGCACAACTTGCGAGGGCAGAAGTTTATTTGAATCAGGTGCCCCCCCGACCACAATCCGCCCGAAAGATTCTGGATAAGCTGCGGCTTTCCCCGCTTTCGCTGGACCAGGCTGAACGACTGGATTACACAGCGATTTGGACCGAATCGATTGACCAAAACTCCGCAGAACTAATCCGGCTGGGCAAAAAGTTTTCCTCAGACTGGCCGAACTCAGCTTTGCTTCACGAGATTACCATGCTGATCGCGGCTGAATATTTCTCCATGGGAGAACAAAAAGATGCGCGCGCGCTATTTCGCGAGATTCCCGAGCAGTATCCGGACTCCCCTTTTGCAGCACCCGCCCGTTTTTTTGCTACCAAAGCGGCACCACCCGCCGAATCCACTGTCGATGAATGGACAACAGTGATAACAGACTCTCCCGATTTTGCTCAGGCAGCGCGGCACGAGAAGGCTCTCGTTCTTCTCAAACTAAGTCGGTATGCCGAGGCCCGGGAGGTTCTTGAGGAGTTAATCGCTGAAGAACAGGAAGACTCCGAAATCAAGTTCGCAGCCATGTGCGATCTAGGATATGCCTGGTTTCTGGAGGCTTTGGCCAATAACAAAGATCGCGTGATGCTGGGAGCCGCTGCAAATGCCTTCGGGAAACTTTCGCGCACACCGGAAGCCAGCAATGCCTGGAAGTTTGAAGCGGCCGTCCGCAGAGCCAAGTGCATCGAAAAGCTGGGTAACGATGCGGTGGCCCTGGAAATTTACCGGTCCATCGTCGATTCCTCGCACGACTCATCGCTATTGTTCGGCGCAGACTCGCCGATTCGGGAAACTGCCTGGCTGTATCGAGCCGGATTCGCCGCATTGAGGATTCTCGAAGAGAAAAAAGACTGGGCCGGAGCGATTAAAGTGGCGGATGCTTTGTCCCGGAAAGATGGGTCACGCTCGATTGAAGCAGCGCGACTGGCTGACAGGCTTCGCCTGAAACACTGGGTCTGGGAATAGAAATTTTAGGCTGCTGCAAAATCCAGCGCACAGCCAATCAACTCCTCCGGATCTTCGATACAATAGCTCGGGCCCTCGGCATTCATCGCTTCGCGATCATTTGCGCCCCAACAAACCGCAATACCAGCCACATTCGCTTTGCGAGCAGCTTCCATGTCGCGAGTCTCATCTCCGACATACATGGAGTTTGCCGCAGAAACGCCCTGTGCCTTCAAAACACTCTTCAAGCGATGGGCTTTTCCGAACAGGCTGACGCCGGCCTCAATAAAGCCGAAACAGGAGGTCAGACCAAATCGCTCCATAAACTGCCGAACGTTATCCGTCGAGTTAGAGCTAATGATACCCATCTGGAACCCTTCACTGTGAAGGTCCTGGATCATCTTTTTCGCCCCGTCGATCATATCGATCTCGTCCATCCGATCGTGGATCAGCTTGCGCAGATGAGCCGCAATTTTCACCGCCATGATTCTCGAGATACCCAACTGGTCGAGAACCGCACGCAGATTTAACTTCCGAAGCTCACGGGCCTCCTCCATCGTGATAGTTTTCAAGCCGTATTCCGGAGCGATCTCATTATAAATATCGACACCGGTCTCGATGGTATTGGCCAAGGTTCCATCAAAATCGAAGATCAGGAGTGGCTTCTGGGAGGAGTCTGGCATGAAATCTGGCCCACCGTTCGCGATGGCATAGCGATACGCAAGGTTTTTCCCATTTAGTCCGTATGATTTCTCCAGTAGTCCAAAAACGTTCATCCAGCGCAAAAACTGCATTGATAAGAGGCCGCTGCCATGCAAGTGGTGTGAAATTTTTGTACCGAAAAAAATGCCGCGTGACACTTCGATTAAGAAAATCCTGCTGATTGGTTCGGGCCCCATTGTTATTGGGCAGGGTTGTGAGTTTGATTACTCGGGCGTTCAAGCCTGTAAGTCGCTTCAGGAGGAGGGATACGAAGTGATACTCGTGAACTCCAATCCGGCGACGATCATGACGGATCCGGAATTTGCCTCGAAAACTTTTATCGAGCCAATCACTCCCGAGATCATTCAGAAGATCATTGAGCAGGAAAAGCCGGATGCTCTACTGCCAACACTCGGTGGCCAGACCGCACTGAACGCCTCCATGGACTTGGTGCGTTCCGGCTACCTGGAAAAGTCGGGCGTGCGATTGATCGGTGCCAAAGCCGACGCGATCGAAAAAGGCGAGGATCGACTGCTTTTCAAACAGGCCATGCAAAAAATCGGTCTGGATATGCCCCAGTCCGGAGTCGCCCACACGATGGATGAAGGTTGGGAGATCGCTGCGGAAATTGGCACTTACCCATTGATCATTCGCCCGGCATACACCCTCGGTGGAACCGGAGGCGGGATCGCCTACAACCGCGAAGAACTTGAGACAATCGTAAAGCGCGGTCTCGACTTGTCGCCAGTTACCGAAGTGCTGATCGAAGAATCTTTACTCGGCTGGAAAGAGTATGAAATGGAGGTCATGCGCGACCACGCAGACAACTGCGTAGTGATCTGTGCGATTGAGAATTTTGATCCAATGGGTGTCCACACGGGTGACTCGATCACCGTTGCCCCCTCTCAGACATTGACCGACCGCGAATACCAGATGATGCGGGACGCCTCGTTTGCTGTGATCCGGGAAATCGGAGTCGAAACTGGTGGGTCCAATATTCAGTTTTCCATCAATCCGGAGAATGGCCGGATGATCGTGATCGAGATGAATCCCCGGGTCTCCCGGTCTTCGGCACTCGCATCGAAAGCGACTGGCTTCCCAATCGCGAAAATTGCGGCCAAGCTTGCTGTCGGATACACACTCGACGAAATCCCGAACGACATCACCAGGGAAACCCCGGCCAGCTTTGAGCCGACGATCGATTATGTGGTGACCAAGCTGCCTCGTTTCACCTTCGAGAAATTCCGCGATGCTGATCCGACTCTGACGACTCAGATGAAAAGTGTCGGGGAAGCCATGTCGATTGGCCGAACCTTCAAGGAATCCCTGCAAAAGGCACTGCGTTCTCTGGAGACTGGGCGCTTTGGTCTGGGCAGCGATGGCAAAGACGGCACACCAGATATCGAATATATACGCGAACGTCTGGCCACACCGAATGCAGAAAGGATTTTCTTTGTTCGCCTGGCCTTTGAAGCCGGCATGTCTCTGGATGAGATTTTCGGCCTTTGTAAAATCGACCCCTGGTTCCTGCGCAACATGCAGGACATCATCGAACAGGAAAAGGAACTCGGCACCGACATCGATGCCATGGATTTCCGAAGGGCTAAGAAGCTTGGTTTCTCCGATCCGCAGCTGGCTTATCTCACCGGTGCCAGCACGGACGAGGTCCGCGAAAAAAGGAAAGCAGCCGGAGTTGTCCCGACCTATCGACTGGTCGACACCTGTGCTGCCGAGTTTGAGGCCTACACCCCATACTACTATTCCACCTACGGAATCGAAAACGAAGCCCGCGAGACCGATAAGAAAAAGGTCATCATTCTCGGTGGTGGCCCGAACCG
>JAHDCN010000003.1:13902-32370 GCA_020629815.1 Verrucomicrobiota bacterium | reverse complement strand
GTGCTGAATCCGAAGCTGGCGATGTTCACTTTGATCCCGGTGCCATTGGTGATTCTCGGCTCGTGGTTTTTCTGGAAGAAAGTCTACCCGCGCTACTACCGACTGTGGGATGCGTCGTCGAAACAGATGACCACACTCAGCGGAATGCTGCAGGGCGTGCGCGTGGTGAAGGCCTTTGCTCAGGAGGATCGCGAGAGCAAGCGCTTCGAGTCAGCGGCCGAGCATCTGCGCGACTGGCAGGTGTGGGTGGGCTATGCGAACTCGCGCTACTCGGCGGCAATGCAGATCGTTTTCAGCCTGGGTGGATTGATCGTCTGGTATGTCGGCGGGCGCGATGTGATTGGCGATGATATGACACTGGGGGAGTTGATCGCTTTCCTGGCCTACCTGGCGATGTTTTATGCGCCGCTGAGTGCGCTGTCGAATTTCACCACCTGGCTGACCAGTTTTCTCTCCGGCAGTAAGCGGGTTCTAGAGCTAATGGATACGCCTGTTTCGATCATGGAGCCGGAGAATCCGGTGGAGTGGAAAAACAAGGCGGGCGAGCTGCAGTTCGATCATGTGACCTTCGGCTACGATTCAAATCAACCGGTGCTGAAAGATGTCAGCTTTACCGTCGCTCCGGGCGAAATGGTCGGCATCGTCGGGCGCAGTGGCTCCGGGAAAACCACAATGGTGAACTTGCTCGGGCGCTTCTACGACCCACAGGAAGGCGCGGTGCGCATCGACGGCATCGATGTCCGCGATCTCTCACTAAAGGAACTGCGGCAGCAGCTCGGGGTGGTATTCCAGGATTCATTTCTGTTTCGTGGCACGGTGTGGAAAAACCTGTCCTACGGTCGCGAGGATGTGGATATCGAAGAGGGTTTAATCAAGGCGAAGGCAGCTGGCGCCCACGACTTCATTTGCAACAAGGGACTCGCCTACGAAACCCAACTCGGGGAGCGCGGTTCAGGTTTGTCCGGCGGGGAAAAGCAGCGCCTCTCGATTGCGCGGACCTTGCTATACGATCCGGGCATTTTGATTCTCGATGAAGCGACCAGTAACATCGACGCCGAGGCGGAAAAGAGTATTCAGGATTCACTCGAAGTGCTGGTGAAGGGGCGGACGACCGTGGCGATCGCGCATCGTCTATCGACCCTGCGCAACGCGGATCGCATCCTGGTTTTTGATCGCGGTCGATTGATCGAGGAAGGTAGTCATGTGGAATTGCTGCAGCAGGATGGCACCTACGCGAGGTTGGTAAAAATTCAGACACAGGTGTCCAAAGATCCCAATGTGGACCTGCTGCTGAACCATGATGAAGAGGAGTTACCTGACGAGGAGGAAGAAGCCGAAGAGGAGACCGGGGAAAAGCGCGAACCGGCGAAGATCAACTGGATAGAGCCGGGCGGCAACATCGCTTTTCACGAAGAGAATGGACAGCTGCTATTTGAAACCGAAGAAGGGCCGCGACGGATCTTTTTGATTCGAACCTTTCCGGCGACTCATCCGGAGAATTATCTCAGTGTGCGATCCTGGTCGGCTGAGGGCGATGACGAAGAACTCGGAATCATCCGGAGTCTGGCCGACTGGCCGGAGGAGCAGCGCGAGTTGATTCGTCGTGCTCTGAAGCGACGCTATTTGCTGCGCAAGATCGAGCGCGTCTATTCGACAAAGTTGGATCTAGGATTTCTCGAGTGCGATGTCGAGACGCCGGATGGTCGGATGAGTTTTACCATGCGCTGGACCAGTGGCAAAGCGCCGCAATTCGGGGAGAACGGCAAGCTCTTGATCGACACCGAAGGCAACCGCTTTGTGGTGCCCTATGTAGATGACCTACCTGCTGCGGATCGGGAGCGTTTTTTGCAGTATGTTTATTGGTAGCCCGAGCACACAACGAAAAAGGGCGGCAATCCTGCCGCCCTTCAATCAAAGGATGTTTGGTAAACGAATTTACTCTGCCGTCACCCACTTCACACCGTTAGCAATGAGATCCAGATATTCCGGAGTCGACATGGTGGAGTTGTGGTGACCAATGGTCGTGGAAAACACTTTGCCTTTGCCGTAGGTGTTCACCCAGATCACGGCCTGTGGCTCTTTCGCTTTTCCATTTTCGCCGTAGGCCAGGACGGTCGCTGAATCGAGAATTTTCTGCACATTGTAGAGTTCGCCCTCCGGAGTGACCCATCCGTCGGGAAGATCTTTAATCACCGGGTGATCTTTCTGCTCAGCAACTTTGGTCACGGTGATTTGCGCTTTGGGACCGTGCCCTTTTGAGCTCACGCCCAATACTTTCGGCCAGGCTTTTTCATCGCCTTCCGGAAGAGGCAATTCCCAGTGCCAGGAGTGCATCGCACAGTGCAAAGCAATCGCCGGTTTCCCTGCTTTGTGAACCTCGGCGATTTTATCGACAAAACCGCCATCGGTTTCTTTGGCAGCGCAGTGATTGTAAACGATCACATCGTAACCATCGGCCCAGCCATCCTTACCGAGTTTCTCGCGCAACTCAGCTTCAATCTCAGGCTGCTTGCCTTCGACGTGGAGAACTTCCCACTCGACATTGAGACGCTCACTGACTCCAGCAGCAATGATATTTTTCTGCTGAGGATAATCGTGGCAGCAGCCACCGGTGATCATGAATGCTTTCAGAGCTTCGGCAGGCTTTTTCTCGTCAGCGGCAAATGCCGTGAGCGCTACTGCCAGTGAAAGTACAGAGAGAGGTAATAAAGTTTTCAGCTTCATGCCGGGAATGTAGAGGAGACCAGAGCTGTTTGTCGATGAGTAATTATTTCTTCACCTTCACTTCCTGCTTTTCCTTTTTCGGCAAAAAAGCGGCCAGTTCTTTCTTGAGGGAAGTCTGGTCAGGGTTGCCGGCAAGATTGGTCCATTCGTATTCGTCTTCAGCATTGTGATACAGCTCTTCTTCCCCATTGCGGTAGCGGATGTATCGATGAGTTGCCGTTCGGACAGAGTGATTCCCCTGCCCGTGGGTGGTGATTGCCGCATGCGGCCAATCAGCCTGAGGGTTCTTCAAAAGAGGAATGATGCTTTTTCCCGACACATGGTCCGGTTTCGGCAATCCTGCGAGTTTGCATAAGGTTGGGTAGACGCTCATCAAATCAACAGGCTGATCACAGCGAGTTCCCGGCTTGGTCATTCCGGGCACAACCCAAATATGAGGCACACGGGTGGTTTCCTCCCAAAGCGCAAATTTCCGCCAGTGTTGCTTCTCTCCCAAAGACCAACCGTGGTCAGTCCAGAAGACAATAATGGTGTTTTCCCGATCTGGACTCTTCTCGTAGGCATCGAGTAGTCGGCCTATATTCATATCGGTGTAGGCCATGGTAGCGAGGTAGGATTGAATCGCGGCTTTCCACCGACCGCTTTTCAGAAACTTGGCGTGGTCACCTCCCGGCCCGGCCATCTTCACTCCGGATGGCGGGATGTCGTCGAGATCATCTTCGCGATGAGGCGGCAGCTCAATCGATTCTAACGGATAGTCTTCGTAATACTTGCGCGGCGCCACAAACGCGAGATGGGGCTTGTAAAGACCACAGGCGAGAAAGAAAGGTTTGTCGCTCTTTTTGGAGAGTCGCTCGATGCAGTAATCCGTGCTGTGCCAGTCGACAATGTCTTCGTCCTTCAAATCAGGGAAGGTCTTCTCCACGTGATAGCCGTCATATTTGTCAACGCCCGGACCATTAGAGGAGCGGCCCTTTGCTGACATGTACTCCGTCCACTCTGATTGGTAGACATCACCAATTCCGTGATAGATTTTTCCCGCGCCGGCAACGTAGTAATCTGCTTTGAGAAACTGAGCCGAGAGCCCTTCACCCGCTGCCTGATACTTTTTCCATTTGTGGCCGTTTTTGTAACAGCCACTCACCCACGGACGACGTCCACCCATGATCGCACAGCGAGTTGGCTCACAGGCAGGCACCGGCGTATGGGCATTGGTAAACGTCGTACCCATGGCTGCAAGCCGATCAATGTTCGGCGTTTTCGCCTGAGGATTTCGGCCCAGATGACTCACCCAGTGGTTGAGATCATCAACAGCAATGAACAGAACATTCGGCTGATCTTTTGCCGCCACAAAAGGGCTACTGATCAGCAGGCAAAGAAGGAGAAGAAGTCGAAAACACATACCGGAGGGTAAACTTCCGGCTCAGTGAGGTAAAGATTTTGGTCCAGAAAATAAGCAACCCGCCTCGGCCCGGTGCAATCAATACCGGACAATCGACGGGTTGGTTTTTCAGTATATCTGCGGATTAGATTAGAACTGGTAAGAGAGGGTGATTCGGCCACCTGAAAAATCTCCGGCGGTCACTGGCAACCCATCTGTTCCCAGGCTGTCCGCATCCATGTAGAAATATCCGGCGTTCAGACTCAATCCGCGAGCCATGTCGTATCTCAGACCTGCCGTATAAGCTGTCTCTAAATCTCCATTATTCGTTTCCGAGAGCATGAAGCCAGCAGACAGAGTCAACTGATGGAACTTGTAGCTGGCTGCAAAACTGGCTGACATTCGGTCGAAGTTTCCAAAACCGGCCGCATACGGATCGAAGTGATCATAGGCGACTCCAGCTTTGATATCGAAGCTGCCATAGCTGATCTGGTAGCCGGCGGTGACACCGTTGCGCTTGTAGCGATCAAAGACATCTCCACCGTGATAATCGAGCGACCAGGAATCCTTTCGGGAGATAGTCGGGCTTCGATACAGGACACCTACATTGTAGTTTTCCCCATCATCATCGACAGCTGCATCCACCAGAAAACTGCTGAAACGACCGCGATAACGAAACGCCCGCTTGTTCGAAGGAGAGAAGAATCCGTCGTTAAACAAATTTGCCTCTCCCACCAAGCCCCGTCGGCCGGAAATCAGGATTTCATCGCGATCAGCAAAGTTACCGTAGGAAATCTGGCCCCGGTGACCTCGAATATAGACGTCAAAGCGTTCATCGACATTCTCAGCACCCTCGACACCATCGACCACAATTCGCCCATCAAAGCCGTAGGCATAGGTGTTGGCCATTTTTCTCGTCACCCGAAGGTCAAAGACACCGCCGTAGACAAATGTGCCACCTGCGTTCCCGGGGACGAGTCCCTGCGTATCGAGGTCTTCGAACAAGTATTGGCCACCGGTGAACATCAAGCCCTCGAAGAGAACGGTGTGCCCGCCTACATCATAAGCCAGAGGCTTCTGGAACTCATGCCTGGGTCCGCGCCTTTGATCGAAGTCAGAAACTCGACGAGTTTGCGCTTCAGCAAGCTGGGAAAGACCCAACGCACCCAAAAGGGTAATAAACAGAATAATGCGTTTCATTGCTCAATTGTGTTTCAGGGGTAATTAAACTTTGTGGAGATAATTTCTGTGGACGTAGCGACCAATTCCGCGCCCCATCCGAATGCCCTCGACATTGTCGAGCTGCCAGTGGACGCCACCGTAGATCCGGCTCATGCCGTTCTCTGACTCGACCGTGGTGAAGTCGTGATATTTCCGCACCGCACCGCGCAGTTGTTTCGGCCAGTTCACTGTGTCGAGAGCCTCACACTCAAAAGAAATGGAGTCAGACTTAAACCACTGACGAAGCATCTCAGCACCTGCACCGGAGAAGGCCGAGTGACCTGACACATAGGCGGGGAATGGTGGAGTCGGGATCAGCGTGGTCCATTTGGGATCGCATTTGACGCGGGGATCCGGATTGCCGAAAGAATCTGCCGAATAGCGAATCGCAGTTTCCGGTCGGATAACATCCGTAAAATATTTGGTGTGCCAGGCTGAAAGGCCTGCATCGGACATTGCACAGCTCATCTGTGCAAGCAGCTGGGCGCGCTCAATCAGAGAGTAGCAGCCTCGCCGCTCCATAATACGGATCGCAATATGAAGAAATGCCGCAGGAACTGTCCCGCCTCGAGGCCCGTCTTCCCAGAAGAACGCGATCTCGTGTTGGTCCGGAGTTCGGATCGTGCTGTGAGTGCCGCCATATTGGTAGACTTCCTCAAATTCTTCAGCGAACTCCTTGGATCGAACATCGTGAAACGGGCGCACCGCAAAATGCGTTTTCGATTTGATCGCATACGGCTCCATGTTCCCGAGATTCGGAAAGAGTGGACGCTCAAAGGTGGAAAACCGCGGACCAATCGAAGTCTTGTAAAAGGGACCAACTGCAGACCAGGAGTCGACCGTCTTGCGTGGCTCATAGGCTGGATCGAAGTAGAAGCCGACTCGTTCTGCATGCCCGCCATCAATTGTCCGGCGTTTTTGCACCGCTTTTCCAACATGAATCCCCCATCGAACACCTGCATCCACCGCAGAACCACTCTCGCGGAGTTGTCCAAGGTAGCGTTTCAGATCAATCGACATCGGTGCCTGAAGCCCCTCTGATGCAGCTCTTGCTGTCGCCGCTGCATAGGCAGCTTTTTCAGAGATTCCTTTGGGGGCTCTGCCAATTTCCGGATACGGGCAGTGGTAACCTCCATGAATTCCATTCACAGCCAGGAAACCGGCAAGATGCCCCATTGCATAGATGCGGGACGCAATTGGAGGCCCAATGGCCTGGTCACGAACACCCTGGAACATGACATCGGTCCAAAAGGAATCCGGAGCGATTTCACTTCCTTTCGGAACGACCCCGGTGAGGTACGAGCGGTTTGAGCCAACAGGTGCGGCACAACTGGCTAGCGCACCGCCTCCGGCAACTGCTGCCGCATGGAGAAATGACCGTCTGGATAGATTCATGGCTGGGAGAAATATAAAGTTTTTAAATTTATCAATCGTTATTATAAATTAATAAAACCTTACTATCAAGGTTAAATTATGGAAATAATATTATTTATAATATATTCCTTTAGCAGTAGAGCCATTCATTGCTTCTCATTGAAATACAATGAGATAGGCTAGCAGCCCTAAGTGAAACCGATTGGGGTTGAGCGTCGTATCGGTTCAGCTCCAACAAACACAAAAAACCTCAACAGGTCGAATGTGACCTACTGAGGTTGAGTTACTTAGCAATTCTGAACTGGCCCTATTTCTACTGAATCGCCTGTCGTCTTTGATTGAGTGCACGCAGGCGTGCATCTATCTGTCGCTGCTTATTGCGCATCTGCTGCAGCCGGAGTTCGACAATCTCCTGCTCGAAATCGGGGAATTCTACCCGAACTCTCTCAAAAATCGCAATTGCCTCGGTATTCTTCCCTTTAGCTTCCTCCCACTTTCCCTCACTTTCGAGTCTTTCGACATCTTTTGTGAGAAGAATACCACGATACCAGGTATCCTTTGCTGTATCGGCTTTATCTTGCTTGGGACTTTCCTCTTCAGAATTCTCAGTCGCCTCTTCTTTCTTTTTTGGCTGTTCTTTTTCGGCTTCCGGGTCAGGAGCTTTGGCTTCTTTTTCCTTTGGCTCTGTTTTCACCGGCTTTGCGTTGCGATCGTCAGTATTACTATCGTTCTTTTTCGGTTTTTCTTTTGCCACCACGGATTCCTGCTTCTGCCCTTTAGGTTCGGGCTCCTTTTGCTTCGCGGCTTTCGGCTCGGGCTTGGAATTTGGTTCCTTTTGGGGATTCGAGACAGGTTCTGTCACAAGATTGGACTTTGCGCTTGTTTGAACCTCTTCTGCATTCGCCTTTAATAGAGGAGGCTTCCACTTATTCCAGAGATTCTCCGCATGGCTGAACAAATTCATTTGCCACATCAGCCAGAGAATGACGCCGAGAGCGAGCAGCTTGAGAATTCCAAGCCAAAAGCGCTGCTCAATAGTTGGCATTCTTCCTTTCAACTCACGCAGCGCAGCGGTGTTCTCTTCGAGCTTTTTCTCGAGCGCAGAAAGCCGATCTGTTTCAGGAACATTGTCCAGAAATCCTGCCTCTACTTTCTCAAGATCATCTTCATCAACCTGATCTTCTACGTAAATTTCCTCTTCCGATATTCCACTCGAGTCATCCACATCAGGATCAATAATCGGCAGACCGGCCAACCCGAACTGCGGCTCATGATCGTCAGATTCCGGCTCATCAGTCACTTCATCATCACCTTCTTCTTCTGAATCGGTCTCTTCTGCCGCAAATGATGATTTTCGCTCTCCGGTAAACAACTCATCCTGCTCTTCCTCAGCAGGCCCGGTCTCCTGATGCGCCTCGACTGATTCCTCCTCAACTTGCTCTTCGTTCAGTTCTTCCTCTTCGGACGGATGATTGTCTCCCGTCACTTCTGAAATGGTCTCGTCGATTCGACAATGTGCGGCCCGCTCATCATGAGCGCGAAGAATCACCGGTTCCAATTCTTCAAAGGAAACAGGCTTTGCCAAATAGTGATTCGTAATCAACGAAGAAGTCTTGAATCCTTTGAAGCGACTTTCGAGATCATCGGTACTCTTACCGGTAATCATCACTACACTGACTGGATCAGTCTCGGATTCACTGAGCTTGCCCAGCAATTCGATCCCCGACATTCCAGGCATTTCGTTGTCCAGCGTTACCACTGTGATGTTCTCGTTTGCCTCCAGAATATTCAAGGCCTCGTAGCCGCTGCGGGCAGTATGCACTTTACCGAAGCCGGCATATTCCCGGAGAAAGGTTTTCAAGCCAAGTTGAAAGGCCGGATCGTCATCAACGACCAGAACACCGGCTTTCTCCACGGGCGGAGTCAATGCCCTCTTTCCATCGTCTTCTGGCAGTCCGATTGTCATATTTACGAAAAATCTTAAAAAAGACTCTATTTAACAAGAAGAACGGGTATTTTACAAAACAAATGAGGTAATTTTTTCAAAAAAGTAACAATTCCGAGAATTGCACTCCGAACAGCCTTGCATGGCGAAAAGAAACTGGCTTTGTTGGCTTATGCTTCTACAAAACGGGATTCATCTCGGGTACTGCACCAATATCCACCGCGGGGAAACATGGGAGGAGACCTTCCATGGGTTACGCACCCACACAGACGAGGTAAGGAAGAGAGTGTGCCCGGATGCACCTTATGGAGTCGGGCTCAGGCTCAGTGCAGATGCGGCCGAAGAGCTGCAGAGTAGCCAAGATCAAACGGATGCGTTTCGGAAATGGTTAGATGCCACCAATTCCTACGTATTCACAATCAACGGATTTCCCTACGGCACCTTTCATGGCACGCGGGTAAAAGAACAGGTTTACGCTCCTGACTGGACGACAAAGGAAAGACTCAGCTATACCAACACCCTTTTTGATCTCCTCTGTGAGATTACCCCTGAAGGCCAATCGGTCAGCGTGAGCACCTTGCCCGGGTCCTTCAAAGAATTCGTAAAGCCGGAAACGGAGTCCGAGCAACTAAGTGAGATAATTTCCAACCTCCGCCTCTGCAGCACACATATCGATCGGCTCCGGGAAAAAACCGGCCGTGACATTCATCTGGGTATGGAGCCCGAACCGCTGGGGCTTTTTGAAACGACTCCGGAATCGGTGGCATTTTTTGATCAACTCACAGATGGCCTTTCTTCCGCAGAGACCGAATCCATTCTGCGCAACATCGGCATCAACTATGACACATGTCACCTCGCAATTGAATACGAAGAGCCCGACGAAGCGCTCGGGCGCCTGCAAGACAATGGCATTCGAATCAGCAAGATTCATCTCAGCTCAGCTTTGAAAGTCACCCCCACCCCGGAAAGCGTCTCGAGACTGGAAGCTTTCATTGATGAAGTCTACCTGCACCAGGTCGTCGTGAGAAACGGTGACAACGTGACTCATCGATTCCGCGATTTGCCCGATGCTCTATCGTGGTATCAAGCGGGTGAAGAGGCTGCGGGAGACGAGTGGCGAGTTCATTTCCATGTTCCAATCCACGCCCAGCCGGAAGCCATTTTTGACGATACTCGCGATCATGTGACTGGTGTGATCGACTACCTCAGCCAGAATCCGGAATGCTGCCAACACTTTGAAATGGAGACGTATACCTGGGAAGTGTTACCCGAAGCAATGCGCAGTGGAGACGTTGTTGATCAGTTGGTCGCTGAGTACGATTGGTGCCTGAAAGCGTTTGCCTCAAAAGGGATTGGGAGCGATCTTATCAGCTGATTCTTTTCTACCCCAATTATTCATACCTTTCCTGCCAAAGCCGGGCTCGTCTCTCGACTCTGGAAACCGAAGAGCGCCTCCACCCTGGGCCCTTCTTCGCCGTAGGACTTTGCGGTTCCCAACTCAAAAATTCACCCGAAGAAAACTGCCATGAGCAATAAGCAAGTTCTTGTCACTGGATCATCCGGACTAATCGGCTCCGAAGTCTGCCGTTTCTTTTCCGAGCTCGGTTGGAAAATTCATGGGGTTGATAACAATCAGCGCGCAGTGTTTTTCGGTGAAAAAGGCGACACTCGCTGGAACCAGCAACAGTTGCAGAATGATCTGTCGAACTTTGAGCATCACGAGCTCGACATCCGTGACCGGCAAGGCGTGCTTGACCTGCTCAAGAATCTCCAGCCCGATGTGATTGTCCATACTGCAGCTCAACCCAGCCACGATCGGGCAGCGGCAATTCCTTTTGATGATTTTGATACGAACGCGGTGGGCACTTTGAATCTTCTGGAGTCGGCCAGGCAATCCTGTCCCGAGTCGCCGTTTATCCATATGTCGACCAATAAGGTATACGGTGACAAACCCAACGAGATCAAACGGGCGGAACTCGAAACCCGTTGGGACTTTGATGATCCAGCCTATGAGAACGGCATCGCAGAGGATTTTTCGATCGACCAGTCCAAGCACTCTCTGTTCGGCGCCTCCAAGGTCGCTGCTGACGTAATGGTTCAGGAGTATGGCCGCTACTTCGATATGCCCACCTGTTGTTTGCGGGGGGGATGTCTCACCGGTCCCAGCCACAGCGGTGTAGAGCTTCACGGGTTCTTGAGCTACCTGGTCAAATGCAACTTGGAAGGTAAGCAGTACAACGTTTTTGGCTACCTGGGTAAACAAGTGCGGGATAACATTCACAGCCTCGACGTCGCGCGGTTCATCCATGCATTCAGCGAAGCCCCGCGCAGCGGCGAAGTTTACAATATTGGCGGAGGCAAAGACAACTCATGCTCGATCCTGGAAGCATTCAAAATCGCGGAGAAATTCTCCGGTAAGGAAATGGTTTACGAGTATGTCGATGACAACCGTATCGGCGATCATATCGTCTACTACTCCGACTTGCGGAAAATGAGGGAGCACTATCCGAACTGGGATATCTCCGTCAGCCTGGAGGAAACGATCAGCCAAATCGTCGACGCCTGGAAAGACCGGGTTTAAAACCGAACCTCCTACTGATAGGAAACTCTCCTCAGGTAGGTAACAGCTCCTGACGAATTGGAAATTCGAAGGGTTTTGTCGATTTCTGTTTCGACGGGAAATGTTGTATCCAGATTTTCACGACCAACCTGAATCGAAATCCTGTCATCGTTTTTCCAGAAAGTAAAAGGTACATAAGTGCTGCCGATTTTATAACGGCTCGGCACTTTAACATTCGCAACGTTGCCGTCAGCCTTGCGCACATTAACAGCGCCCAGATGACCTGATTCGGTCGGGGTAAAATTGAGCATTGCACTCTCTATTTCAATTGAAGTAGAGCCGGCTCCGGGCTGCGACAGCTCGACAGTCAATATTTCCCAATCCGGCAGCTCTGCTTCCAACGTCGCAGATTTTTGATCGGTACTCTCCAATCGATAGGCCGCTCCCAGTTGCTCACATCCGTTTTTCACTATCCACGGGTCAGTCTGGGAATCATCATCGCCGGACCAGAAAATCCTCTTCTTTTGAGGAAAGGATGCCCCCCGCTTCATGAAGGAACGGAGATACTGCGTTGAGCTCAAAGGGTTGGCAACTTTCCAGGGAAGAGCAAAGTCACTGCCCTGGCGACTTTCCGACCAGTAGTTCGGGAGGATCGAGTGATTTACAAAACCGAACTCTTTTGAGACCAGGAACATTTCAAAGTAGATCGCATACAGGACCTCCCGCTCGTAAATCCAGCCGGCCACATTCTTTATGAAGTCCGGGTTGTCATTACCTCCGAAACTGGTCGCTTCCGGGAACAGGGCTCCGTTATCAATTCCCCACTCACTGATGGCAAAAGGCTTTCCCTTTTGGCGCGCGAACTCATACATGCTATCCAGCGACAGGATATTCTTCCCGGCCTCCACTTCACCACTGTAGGGATGCCTTCTCTCACCGGTTTGCAGTCGATCCCAGTTCCACTTTCGCAGAGTTTCCCATGAAAATTTCGGTTCCTCCCGATACCTCTGGTAGTAGAGCAAGCCTGAGTTGTCATACAGATCGACACTCACGATATCCACATACTCATCACCAGGCCAATTCACTGCACGTGGATCATAGGAACTGGTATCTCCATCCAGCAACACGCACCAAACCCATTGGAAATCTGCCCCTTCGACCGACATCATTGCTCGGTGAATCCGCTGCCAGTATTCCGGAAAATAGGCCCATTGATCCGGTAAATCCCTCAGTCCCCAAAGGGTAACCGAAGAGGGCAAATTAAACTCCCAGGCTGGCCGCAGGTACGCATTGCCCCAGCCGCTGCGAACCAGTGCCCGAGCCAAATCGACAAAATACCGATCAAACTCGCCCGCGGCACCTTGCGCCCACTTTTCCGAAATGGAGGAGTAGTCCGGCGAGCTTCTTGATTCCCGGGTTGGGAATACCGGCAAAGCAAACTCCATCACAAACTCGTCCCGATCCACTTCTCCGCGATAGCGAGACAGCCCGCGCTTCCACTGATTCAGCGTAAATCCCGTGCCGCCATTGGGATTCTTCCCTCGTAGATCTTCCCATGTTTGAGCAAAAAGATTCTCACCCACAACGGTAGCTCTTTCTGCTGTCCAGTCCTGCCAGGCTGCCAGTCGATCAATATCGGTCGTGCTGGTGTGAACACCGAAGCGGGTATTCTCGTCAGTAACCGCAGTACTACAGACAGCACCAATCGCGGCCAATATCAGGACGCTCTTTCGTATTGCAATTGCCATTGGTTATCCACCTCACGATTACGACTTCGCTGCAGCAGGTAGGCCTGGGTAATATAATAGAGAGGTAAGGCAGCTGCGATTCCGGTTAGAGGACCGGTTATCCGGTTATCAAAAGGGTTCTCCAGAATCGTTGCAGAGATCATCGTAACCGAACAGATGAATCCCAGCCCTACATAATGAAAATCATCTTTCCAGTCAGCCAGACGTGATTGCTTATATGAAGCCACCAAGGCGGCAAACGCCGGTATGGAAAATAACAGTAGCCACGCAATGACTCCGAAAATCCCCGAAGCAAAGACAGAGTATGTCCACAAACTGTGACCGGCAGAGGTAATTTCTGACGGATACTCTTCGAGTTTTCTGTAGGTCAGATATAGCTCAGGAAGGTAGTCATCATTCCAGTGATACGTGGCTCCGTAACCCTTGCCCCAAACCCAGGAAAACTTGTTCTCGTTCAGAATAGAGAACATGGCCTCCGCCTCTGCCTTTCGAGTCAGCATCGACATATCCTCTGAAGTCGATCCTCCGCCATCCGAGTAGAAAAGCCGCTCAATCCACCAATCCCGGAGTGCAGGGACAGAATACACCACGAGAAAAATGATCACTGACGCTAAAACGACCACACCGATCATCGCCGTCGATCGTCGGACCAAATGCAATCCATTGAACCGGCGCAACATCATCCCCCATAGAACGAAAAGACCGCCTGCGAAAAGAGCGACAAACAGATACATGATCGAGCTCCGGGTCATGCAGAGCACACAGATCAATACCGCCAATCCGCCCATCATCAACGCGCTGGGCTTCACCCGATTGGAAAGGAACACACAGGCCGCCATCCATGCGAAGGCAAAACGAACACCGGGGCTGACCTCAGGTCTTGTCTCCGTCGCCGCGTTGCCACTCGTGACATAGGAGAACATTGTCTGCCAAACCATGTTCACTACGCAGACCACCAGAAAAACTTTCACTACCTTGGCAGGCGTGGCTCCCGAAACCAAAGCACAGTGCGCTGTGACGATTCCCAAACCTACCAGGATCGGGGCCACCATTAGCCGAAGAACCATGGAAGGCGGCACCCCATTCGCCAACGAGCTGAAGAGCGAGAATCCGAGATAGCCGAACCAAATCAGAATCAGCCAAACTCCGGGCCGCACCAGAAGCAAACGCCAACCGATCACTGCAGATGCGAAACCACTGGCAAGCGCGACCAACAGCATCAAATACTGCACTGGCGAACCACCCGTTTTGCCTTCCGCAAATCCAATATCAGGGGCGCGGTAATCAAAGACAAAAGAGAACGCGAACAGAACGTAGCACCACCACAGCAATTGTTGCACCAGACGTTCCCGGTGAAACTGGGTACTAGGGAACATTTTCTATCTGACCGATGCGGGAGTGACTACTGCCGAAATTGGGACTCTTCTTGTTTGGCAGCAACAGGTTCTGCGAAGCAAACAAACGTCGCTTTGAGGAAGGCGCAAAATTCAACAATCCGAACACCTGATTGGCACCGGCTTCCACAACCTCGTTCTTCGATTTCTTCAGGTGAGTCGCCTCGGTGGTACCCGAACGGGCGATGAGGCAGGTAGCATCACAAACAGCGGAGAAATACAGCCCTTCATTGCCGTCGCTGAGCGGAGGACTATCGACCACAACGCAGTCAAAATGTTTCCCCGCCCATGGTAAAATTTCAGAAAGAGTATGCAGGGGGGAACCACCCTGGCCAAAGATCGCATTGCCATAGATCAGATGCAGATTAGGCACCCGTGTCGGCGAAAACGCACCACCGGGAGGCGCTCCGATTGCCAGATGCCGGGCCGCTGCATAGTTGCGAATATCTCCATCGATCAAAAGCACATTGGAACCCTGAGCTGCCATTTCCTGCGCATATCCCAAAGCAAAAGTGGTCCGTCCTGCTCCTCCCTCGTAGCTGGAAAAAACAACCGAATGGAACCCGCGAATACGGTGTCTTCCACAGAGGCTCAATTTGGCCTGCAAGCGTCGGTAAGTGGAAGACAGATCTTCAACTGTCGGCTTTCTCGGCAATGAAGCGACTACGTTTGACAACAACGCTCCTTCAACGTCGCGAACCGACTCAACCTTGCGCTTAAGGAAATACAAAAATCCGAGAATACTCATTCCACCAAGCCCACCGGCAAAGGTCGCGAAAATCATCGTGATCGCCTTCTTCGGAGAGTACGGTTTGTTGTCCACGAAAGGCTCTTCGATGATCCGTGTTTGGGAATCGTAGATTCCTGAGATTGCATTCAGATTGTTCTGGTCATTCAACAAACCTTTCAAAGCGATCTGCTGGGATTCCAGTTCCAGAGAAAGCTCACGGTGTTCCCGCAGTTTTTCTTCGAGATTGATGTTGTTCGCTTTAAGCATGTCCATCTCCGTCTTCACCCGCGCCTGCTTGTCCAAAGCCCGGTCGTATCCCTTCTGAAAAGACTCACCAATAACGAGGATGCTGCTCATCAGCTCCTTCTCATACGTAATCACCTCACTTTGAGCGGCCTTCAGCTCCGGACTGCGCGGTCCCTCCGAACGCTCCAGAGCCGAATATTTCGCCCGGCGATCCGCCAACTGTTTCAGAATATCAGGAATCGGCTCGCGACTGGAAACCTCGTCCATCTGCAATATCTGCATCGGGTCGCTGCCCCGGACTTTGTTCCACTGACTCAAAAGAATCTCGGCGTCCTTTACCTCACGATTTGCCTCATTGAGGTTATCGGTCATCTTCTCCAACTGTTTCTGAACAATGTTGGTCCCCTCCGACCACGGCAACCCTGCGACTTCGGTGGAAAAAGTGTGCAGCTTCTCTTCTGATTCGAAAATCTTCGACTTCTGATCGTCGATCTCGTTGCGAAGCTTCATCTGCATTTGTGCTGCCGCAGAAGTATTCTCCTCTTCCATCTGCTCAATCGCAGCCGTAGCAAAAGCACTGGCCAAATCCCGCGCGACTTCCGGTCTCCAATGAGTGGCCCGAATCACGACCACACGGGATCCCCGATTCAGCTGAGCCGAAACCCGGCGTCTCATTGACCGAATGATGTCCGCCGTTACCCAGTCCTTGGAATAAAAGCCATCCTCTTCTTCGAGTTCCAGTTGCTCTACGACCCGCAAAATAACAGAAGCTGAAACAGCTCTCTGCTCGATCGACTTCAAGACATCAATACTGCCATAGGAACCTTGTTGATTCTGGCCACCGATCATTCGTGACGGTTCCAAATACAAATGCGCACTCGATGCATAGAGAGGAACCGCAAAAAAGGAAACGTAAATAAACGCCCCTATGATTGCCAAAAGCACACAGGCAATTGGTATCCACAAACGTGGACGGGCCCACTCCCAGAGCTGAACAAGGTCCAGCGAAGGCAGAACGGCACCACTACCGGAATTCTCCGGCCTTGGCTCTGCCTCATTTGGCAGGTCAGGAGTTGAAAAAGTATTCATGTAGAACGGAACATTTTCAATTTACTAGAAAAACCACAATATTCTAGCCAATTGTGAAAAAATTCTCAGATTCGAGAAGCATTAATTAGAAATCCTTTTGCAACATTGGTTACAGAAATTATGTTTATTAAAGACAGTCGCATGAGCCAATTGATGGATTCTCCCGTTCCACCCCCAGCTGTAGACAAGCAAACCACCTCTTCAGGGCACACCGTAGCCCTGATTGATACACTTTGGTATGGCCATCATGCTACCTACTTCAAGGAAATGGCATCGGCTCTCGCTTCATCCGGAGTCCGCGTGCTGGCAATTTGCCCGGAGGTCGAAGACTGCAGAGAATCGCTGCAGGAAATGCTGACCGATACTCCGGAAGCCATGGATCGAATTCAGTTTGCTTCGATCACGCATGGGAAAAACTACCTTCCCGGTCGAGATCATGATCCGATCAGCACTCATCTGCGCTGGAAACGGATCGCAGCTACGATGCAAAAACTGGAAGCAGACTCGGGCTGGAAGGTCGATATGGCCTTTTTCCCCAAGCTCGACTCCATGTTTCGGTTTGCTTCTCCGTCAGTCCCCAATTGCCTCGGCACCCTTTGGAGTGGGATCTATTTTCAGCACTACCATTTGCTGACTGGAAAAGGACTACTCGGAAAAGTTCAACAATTCCTCAAAGGTGATCCACTACTTCGGAATAAGAATATCTCCATCGTCGGCCAGTTAGATGAGCGTCCGACAGAATTACTGAGCGATCAATACGGAATCGAATCGCTACTATTTCCTGACATCACCGATGAGACGCCGCCGGAGGGAGAGACGCAACTCTCCCGCTCGATTCGCGAGAAATCCAAAGGCCGCACCATTATCGGCCTGATCAGTCTGGAACCGCGAAAAGGTTTCATCGAGATGCTCAATCTTGCCGAGCTGGCAGATCCGGAAAAATTCTACTTCGTATTTACCGGCCCCTTCCAGCGCGAATGGGTGAGTGAAGAACAGATGGCCCGCATCACCAAGCTGCAGGAGAAAGTCGACTCCGGAGAGATCGATCACATCTTCTTTGATACCAGCGGTCAGAGAATTCCCGATGGCACCGAATACAATGCCGTATTCTCCGCGTTCGACATCGCATGGGCGCTCTACCCGGGATTTCAGTGCAGCTCCAATGCGCTTACCAAGGCTGCTGTCTTTCAGAAACTTCTGATCGCCGAACCCGGCACCTGCATTGGCAAACGGGTCCAGGATTTTGACATGGGCGCCCAACTCGAAGCCGGAGACGTGCAGGCGGGCTTGCAGGTGATCGACAACCTGGCCGACGGAAAAAATGAGAAAGGCGATCCGCTGAACCCGCGCTTCAGCGACTACCATCAGCTCCACTCCCGTGAGAGATTGCGCGACTGCCTGCTGGAGGTTTTGGAAAAGTCGGTCACGACAGCCTAGACAAACAAGCGAATCACTCAGCTGCTACTTTCCTGCCAGCTTGAGCTTGATGCCAAAAAAATCGCGGAACACGCGTTTAAATACTCGACGCTTAAACTTCGGCACCCATTTGAGCTGAAAATCGGCGGGATAAATCCAGGCATAGTCGATGAACTCCTGCACGTGGTTATCCAGCACGATGTCTTTCTTCTTGCCCCGGTAGTCACAAAGAAAGTAGGTCTGCTCCTGACCGCAAAACCTGCCTTTCTTTAAGTGTCCGCCGGGAAACTTGTAACGGTAGCCGGTTCGGCACTCAATGATGCGGTATTTCCCCGGAGCAACGCCAATTTCCTCCTCCGTCTCCCGATACAACGCCGCAATCAGATCCTCCCCTTTGTCCACGCCTCCCTGTGGAAACTGCCAACAGCTTTTGTGGTCCGCCCTTTGCCCGACCAGAATCTTTCCATTCTTTGGCTTGCGGAGAATTGCGGCTACGTTTGGTCGGTATCTTCCCATAGGTCACAGAAACAGACTCTATCCTTCTCATTGGTCAAGAACTGTGACAACATCGAAACCATGCACACCCCACCCCCACATCGCAGCAATCGCGGATTCGCCCGCTGGATTTGGATAGCCGGTA
>JAHDCN010000003.1:0-13802 GCA_020629815.1 Verrucomicrobiota bacterium | reverse complement strand
TCAGAGGAATCTTTGGAAAAAAAAGACGGCAAAATCATCTACACCTCTCGCCTCGCTATCTCCGGAAAAGGAATCGGTCCCGGAGCCACTGCAGTCATGAGACAACTCAATTCTCTGAAAGCCCCTTTCACCTTCACTTGGGAAAAACAGGGTTTTCTCCCTGCCGGCTGGCGACTGATCGAGATGGATAATCCGGATATCCCCGATGAGATTTACGGCTACACCCCCGGCGACTTACGACGGATGATGCAGGGCGATTTCTGACCTTACCCTGTTTACGTAGATTCGGATTCATCCGAATTTTCCAATCCGGGAACTTCGGATAAATCCGAAGCTACTTTCCTACGAAGAACCGACTAAACAGGGTACAGTCAGACACCTAACCCTGTTGAATCAGGACAATTTGATTGTTTTCCCCCATCCGATTTCGGGTTACAAACGGCGAATACCTATCATGAATCGACGCAACTTTCTCCAGATTACCGGTGCCGGAGCGGCCGCAGTCTCCCCGACACTGCTGGCAGTTCCCACACCTTACCAACGCCAACCGGGAAACCGAATTCAAGTGGGCCTGGCTGCCTATTCTTTCCGCGGAAACTTCCGCTATATGAAGGGCAAAGAAAACAAGCGCGACGAATCCGCCAAAGAGATCGACATGCCGGGGTTCATCGAGTTTTGTGCCAACAATGGTGCCGCGGGAGCTGAGCTGACCAGCTACTTTTTCCCTCCCGAAGTTGACGCTACCTACCTCGCCAATTGCAGAAAAGTCGCTCACATCAATGGAGTCGCTATTGCCGGCACCGCAGTAGGGAACAACTTTTCCTATCCGAAAGATGCCCCGGAGCGAGCGGAACAAATGGACTACGTGAAACAGTGGATCGATCACTCCTCGATCATGGGTGCGCCCCACATTCGGGTATTTGCCGGCAAACATCCGAAAGGCGTATCTGCTGAGGACGCGGAGAAGAATGCGATTGAGGCACTCGAGGAAGCTGCTGACTATGCAGGGCAGAAGGGAATTTTCCTCGGAATCGAAAACCACGACAGTGTGGGCTCCGCTGACCGGCTGTTGCGAATCGTGCAGGCAGTGAAGAGTCCCTGGGTGGGAGTAAACTTGGATAGTGGCAACTTCCGGACCGAAGATCCCTATGCAGACATGGAGGCATCCGCTCCGTTCACGATCAATGTGCAGCTGAAAACCAAGCTGAAGATCAACGATAAAGAAGTCGATACCGATTGGAAACGCGTCGCACGGATACTGAAAGAATCGGGCTACTCTGGTTTCGTGATTCTCGAGTATGAAGAGAAAGGCGATCCCTTTTCCGAGGTTCCGCCGATTCTGGAAGAACTGAACCGTCACTTTTGATCCATGCTGAAAGGCTGTCTGCTCGTTTTGCTGGTGCTCGTCATCCTTGTGGTGGCGATGATCTATTTTGGTCAACACAGCTTCATTTATTTTCCCCGAGGCTACGCTCGAAATTCCCCCGATTTCGATCAAGTAGACAGACCTACCTATCGAACCGATCAAGGTGCCCAGGTTTCCTTTTTGTATCCAAAGGGCTCACTGGAGAAAACCCCGACTACTGTTTGGTGGTTGTTTGGAGGAAACGGATCAACAGCGCTGTCGTGGCTCAGTCTGCTGGAGCGCAAAGAAATTCCGGAAGGCCACACTTTTGTATTATTCGACTATCCGGGCTACGGGCTGTGTCAGGGCAATCCGTCACCAGAAGCCATACACGAATCGGTGGCTTCATTTCACGATGAATTGGCGAAGAAATGGAACCTGAAGCCAGAGGAACTATCCGCCCGCTCCCGCGCTCTGGGACAATCTCTCGGCTCTGCAGTCGCACTACACACTACTGCCAAATATGGGTTTTCTGAGTGTGTTGCCGTATCTCCTTTCACTTCGATGAAGGACATGGCAAAGCTGAAAATGGGACCGGCACATTTGCTACTGCGCCACCACTACGACAATCGTAAGTCAGTGAATCAACTGCGAGACGCTCAACCTCTGCCCAGATTGACGATCTTTCACGGTGACCGGGATTCGCTGATCCCGATGCGCATGGGGAAAGAACTGGCCGATCTCGCGGGAGATGATCTCGCTACATTCCACCGGGTTCCCGGAAGCGATCACAACAACATCATTTATCCGATTCAGGACAAGCTGTGGGAGATTCTCTCGGACGTGAAAAACTAGTTCAGGTCTCCAGCTGTTGTTTCAGAAACGAAGTGATTCGCTCAAGTTGGTCTTCCGGAATCAATCGGGGCCGCCCTGCGAATTCACGACGCTGATCCCGGCGCTCCGGAAACTGACCAGCTTCTAAATCTTCCACCCGCCAAATCTGGTCCTCTCTCCAGATGAAGGCCTCTTTTCGCCACGGCCCTACCATCATCGGATCAGACCAGGTGTGAATCGACAAAACCCGATCGGTAATCGCCGCTGCCAGATGCATGGGGCCGCTGTCGACACTGACGGTCCAATCAGCTCGGTGAACCAAGTAGATCAATTCCGCAAGACTGGTTCCCCCGAGCATACAGTGCGCGTTGTCCGGCACGGCAGAAACGGAAGTGTCCCACTCGACTCCTGCCCCTGCGATCACCACGGGAAACGGGGCAAGATTCTCACAGAGATCAACCACCTCAGCTTGAGAGAGCGACTTCCCCTCTCCTCTCGAAAACGGATGCAGCAGCAGAAACGGCTCGTCATCACCCAGTCCTGAAATCTCTACTGCTTCACCGGGTGGCACACTCAAATCTCGAATATTTTTCCCCGATACACCACAGGCATTGACCAACTGAATATTCCGATCCACCGCGTGGCATCGATTCCAGTCGGGTATGTCCACCACCTGATCGTAGGAAAAACGGGCACCTTCCCGCGACTGCCGAAATCCCACCGTCTGTTTTCCGGCTGCCTTGCGGGCAAAATGCGCGCTGCGAAAAAGCCCTTGGAAATCGAGAGTCAAATCCGGCTGAAGACCCGTGACGTTCTCCCGAATCCAGCGAAAGGCTTTTGCCCCGCGAATGGGACCACGAAACTCGCGACGGGGAAACGCGATCCGCTCTTCGATGTGAGCGATGCCCTCGAGCAACGGCAACCACTCAGAGTTCGCCAGCCAGGTGATCTTAGCCTCAGGAGCTGCTCGATGAAGCAGTTCGACAGCCGGAAGCGTATGCACAATATCACCCAGAGAGCTGGGCTTGATCACAAGGATCGATTCTAGGTCGGCGAGGTTCACAGCCGAATCATTTGCCGAGAGCGAGGCGATGAGCAAGCATTTCCGGAAGACCCGCATCCAGAATTTTCTGCTGCGCCGTCTGGATATCGTACTCAAGACGACGAATCGTCACGTTCTGATTCTCCACGTCGTAGATCGCATAGGCAGCCCGCCAGTCTCCATCGCGAGGCTGACCGGCACTTCCGACATTGATGAAATACTTCGTTCCCATCGTCAGATCGACGGAAGTTTCCTCCGCCGCATCTACACTGTCACCTTTGACATAAATTCTCGGCGTATGGGTGTGCCCATAAAAGCAAAGCTGGGTAAACTGATAACTGAAACTCGCCATCGCATCGAACTTGTTGGTGACGTAGGTCCAGCCACCCGGCGTATCGAGTGTCGCATGCACGATGGTAAAATCCCGGACCTGCCGGACCAGCTTGAGGTTAGTAAGATACTCACGTTCCTCTTCATCGAGCTGATTGCGAGTCCACTCCATAGCGAATTTCGCTAGAGGATTTAGACCTTCGAGGGAGGTATCCAACACCGCCTCTTCATCGTGATTGCCCTTCACGACGGGACAATCCAGCTCTCTTACGCGGGCCAGACATTCCTTCGGGTTCGAGGCGTAGCCAACGATATCACCTACACACACGTAATCGGTGCAGCCCTGCTCTTTGGAATCCGCTAACACGGCTTCTAATCCTTCCAGATTTGCGTGTATATCTCCAAAGATTGCGTATTTCATCAGCACAAAAAATCCGGCTGAAAATTCGAGGGGTGAAGTCGAAAGCAGCGGGCTGAAAAATAAAACACAGTTCCCAAGATTCGCAATATCTGTTCAAACCTCAAGGCACGACGATTCCGCCCGGCAATACATTCGAAGGCTTCTTTGGTTTGTCAGGACGTTCCGGCTCGTCGGTTTTGATTCTGCGCGGAAAAGGCACGTTCAACTTTTCCTCGAGTTCCTTGATTTTCACAAACAGAGTCGGCAAATGATGTTTCTCCCCCATCTGGAAAAGTCGCATGAGATACGCGTAGGCTTCCTTCTCCTTGCCCGGGCAATCCGCGAGGAAGTAGCCATAAAACCGGGTGATGTATCCGGGCGTGCCCTCCAGTCCGAGCATATCTTTGTATACTCGAGCAGTATTGCACGGGTCCTTCAGCTTCTCCCGATACACCTCGGCCAGCTGCAGCCGAATCGGCGCCGATTTCGGGTTTTGCTTGATGCCGTCCTCCGCAAGTTTGATCGCCTCACTGCAATACTGCTGGAAACGCCGCTCGCGCTCGTACTTCGGCATCTCTTCGCTGTAGTATTGCACATGCGCTGTGGCGTTGATCCCGATGTGCCAGACAACCGAAACCCAGTGCGTTTCATCCCTCGGCTCGAGATTACAGATGATTCGATACTTACGCTGCAGCTCGTCCCAGTTTTTCTCACCAAAATCGCCAAACGCATCGAGCGAAAGATAGGTCGCGACCAGTGACCGAAGCCCGCCCAGTGTGCCCATCAGCGCAGACTGACTCATCTGTTGCAACGCCGTGTGGCCGGGCGGCGGAAGCAGTAAACGTTGCTTCACCAACTGCTCGCGCAGGCGGTTTTCCCAGGGTGCCCGCAACACGCCAAATGCTACCAACCCCAACAGGACCAGCAGCAGCTTTCGGTTCTGGCGAAAGAATGACATCGATCAAAACTCCTTGTCCGCAAACACCAGCAGCGACAGCAAAAGAAACACAATGATGTAGCCTGCCGTCAGCAAAAACATCTGCCCAACCAGGGCATAGGGAACCACCTCGCCCAACACGATCCCTTCACTGAAGGAGAATAGTTGAAAATCAGGTATTAGAATCTTCACCACCTTGACCAGCTGCTGAACAAACATACTCCCATCACTTTGGTGCAGCCAGAAACTGGAAGCCATATTGTGCGCGTGACCGATCAGGAAAATCAGGATGCTGATGATAATGGTGAACAGCGAACTGGAGGCAAAGGTGGAAAGAAAAATCGTCACCACAGCGATCACTGCCGCTTTCAGAAACGATGCAATCACGGCAATGCCAAGTTCCGGTCGCATCCCATGCTTGGAGATCAGAGCGATCTGGTCGCGAATTTCCTTGTTGGAATAGCGGCCATCTTTCTCCATCGCAGCCAGTTCTTCCGCGATGTAGACCGATTCGCGGAATGAAATCATGAATCCGCAGAGCAGATACATCACGGTCAGAGAAATTCCGACCACGATCAAAACTCCAAACAATTTTCCGAGCAAATACTCCACCCGGCGAACTGGTTTGGACAGAATCGTGTAGAGAGTTCGATCTTCGAGATCACGCGGAATCAGCAATGCCGTGGAAACGATTGCGAACAACCAGGCGAACAAATCCATGGTGCCGAAGGACACCTTTTTGATCATGGAAAGCTCTTTGGCCGGCGTCTCAGGGATATTGAAATTTCCAATCGCCACAACCAGCCCAGCGAAAGCTAGCAGGAAGTAAAACGTCCGCATGCGTATCAGCTGCGTCAGCGTTCCGCGTGCGATCGTCCACACCGTCCGCAACGAAAGCAGTGGCGCTTTTCGGTTCAGAGAAGCAGATGGCTGACTCATGATTTCCCTCCGTCCTGTTTTCTGCCGACAATTTTGATGAACATTCGCTCCAACGTGGTTCGCGGATGCCCCTGCTCAACCAGTTTCGTGGATTCCTCCGCTTTGATCAGCTCGTTGATTTTCTCCAACAACTCGGGTGAAGCATTTTCCAGCGTCATCGCTGTCTGATTCTCAATCGCGATCAATTCATCGAGGGGTCCCTCGCGGCGCATCCGTCCTTCGAAAATAATACCAACCCGGTCGCAAACTTCCTGCACCTGCTCGAGCAAGTGAGAGCAGAGAAAAATCGTAATCCCGTCGTCGCGTAGCTTCAGGATTAGATCACGAATCTCACGTGACCCGACCGGATCCACACCAGCGGTCGGCTCATCGAGAATCACAAGTTTTGGCCGCTGGATCAGCGCCTGAGCCAATCCGATCCGTTGCAACATCCCTTTCGAATAGCCACCCAGCCGACGCTTCGCAGCGTGCTCGAGCCCGACCATTTCCAGGAGCTCAGCGGTCCGCTCTTTCAAATCCTTGCGCTTCATACCACACAGCTTTCCATAAAACTGCAGTGTCTCAGCGCCGGACAAATGCTTGTAGAAATAGGGATTCTCCGGCAGGAAACCCGTGACGTTGCGCGCGCGGATGTCGCCACTGTCCAGACCAAACACTTTTGCCTCGCCCTTGCTGGCCTGCATCAAACCGAGGACCACCTTCATCGAGGTCGACTTGCCGGAGCCATTCGGACCAATCAAGCCGTAGACTTCGCCCGCTTTGACCTCAAACGAAAGGTTATCGACCGCCACGACATGATCGCCACGGATGCCTGTACTGAAAACCTTGGTCAGGTTATTGACCTCGACCGCAAGCGGCGACGTTTCGACCGGTTCTTCCGTCGGATTCTTTTCTAAAACTTCACTCATTCCTCCAATGAGAACTTGTATTTACAATGTAAATTAACAAATTCCGCAACCCGGGTCAATTCTCAATCGTAAATCCGCGCACATCTTCGAGCAGAGGAATGGAAAACTGCTCCTGCTCCAGCACATGGTGCCCCAGAGGGCTGTCATGCAGATCGGAAATGAACTCATCCAGCTCCTCATCATCGCCCTGGATTTGCAATTCGACGCGTCCGTCCGGCAGATTCTTTACCCAGCCGATCACATCGAAGCCTTTCGCCAGTTGCTTCGTCTGGTAGCGGAACCCCACTCCCTGAACTCGACCGGCAAAAAAATACTGTCTTGCTTCCATCGGGGAAACGTAAGCGGGTTTCCGGAATCATTGCTACAAAAAAGCAGCGAAGCTTTGAATTGATTTCACCGCATTTTCGCCGCAAGTAAAACGCTTCACCTCTAGCTGATCGCCATCTATCAGACGACCGTTGAATGAAAACTTATCTCGAATTACTCGAACTCGTGCTCAACGAAGGCAAAGTCCGCGAAGACCGAACCGGCGTCGGGACCGTTGGGGTTTTCGGAGCGCAAGCCCGATTCAATTTGCGGGAAACGTTTCCCTGTCTCACTACCAAGAAGTTGCACCTCCGCTCGATCATCCATGAACTGCTTTGGTTTCTCAACGGCGACACCAATGTGAAATACCTTCAGGACAACGGCGTTTCGATTTGGGACGAATGGGCTGATGAGAATGGCGACCTCGGTCCGGTCTATGGAAAGCAATGGCGTCGCTGGCAGGGTTCCCCCGATGCCAAGCCGATCGATCAAATCGCTCAGGTGGTCGATGCGATTCGGAATAATCCCGACAGTCGACGGCACATAGTCAGCGGTTGGAATCCTGTCGATGTCGAAGACATGGCTCTGCCTCCCTGCCACACCTTGTTTCAGTTTTACGTCGATTCGACCGAAGGCGAATTAAGCTGCCAATTGTATCAGCGCAGTGCCGACTTATTTTTGGGCGTTCCGTTTAACATCGCTTCGTATGCGTTGCTGACCATGATGATGGCGCAGGTGTGCGATCTGAAGCCCGGCGATTTCGTTCACACCTTCGGAGATTTACACCTGTATCAGAATCACCTCGATCAGGCACGGCTCCAGCTGGAACGTGAACCGCGACAGCTCCCGGTGATGAAAATCAATCCGGAGGTGAAGGAAATCGACGGGTTCACTTACAATGACTTCGAGCTGGTCGGGTACGATCCTCATCCAGGCATCAAGGCTCCTATCGCCGTTTAATGCTTTCCCATTTCATCCAATTGATCCAGTGAAGAAACCACGCATCATCGCAGTCATCGCCATGGCCTCCAATCGGGTCATTGGCAAAGATGGCGACCTTCCCTGGCGCCTACCAGCGGATTTGAAGCTGTTCAAGAAAAATACTCTCGGACACCCCATCGTGATGGGAAGGAAAACCATGGAGTCGCTTCCCGGCGTACTACCGGGCCGGAGAAATGTGGTGATCTCGCGGACTGCGACAGAACTGGATGAAGGCTTCGAACTGATCAACGACTGCAACGACGTAACGGAATTCCTCGAAGGTGAGGAGAAAATTTTCATCATCGGCGGCGCACAGATTTTTGCCGAGATGTTGCCGCTCTGCGACGAAGTCCTGCTCAGCTATGTGTATCACCCCTATGAAGGTGACACCTATCTGCCCGAGTTTGAGGACGACTTCACCGTGGAAGAAATCCTCCACAAAGATGACGATTTCGAACTGCGCCGCTACGTAAGGCGATAGCTATTTACCGCTCTCGCCATCCACTTTTCCCGTCTTCAATCGTTGCAAAACAGGAGCATCCCAAACCGGAGGCTCGCCTTTTCGCTGAGCCGCTAACCAGTTCAAAGCGGCCTCGTGAACGATTTCATGTCCGCCATCGAAGATCGTCAATCGGGTCGACCCTGAGGTTCGCCGGAACAACGGCTGCTTGTCTTTTCCAAAAAGAGGAAACTCGCCCTTCGCGTGATATGGCTTCCACTTTTCGGGAATGGATTCGCTGTCGTAGTATTCAGCAATCCCTTCGGCAGAAAATCGATCCTCCGGGATTACGACCTCATTCCAGGCGAGGAACGAGTGATTGAAAGGCACACTACCGGAACGTCCATCGGTCACACCATGATTGATATCGAGGTTCACACCTTGCGCATTGGAAAGCCACTTCACCGGCGAGCGGTGTTGCGCATCCTGTCGTCGCGGTTTCGAATTCGGCGGACCACCCAGC
Source organism: Verrucomicrobiota bacterium (assembly GCA_020629815.1). Lineage (GTDB taxonomy): Bacteria > Verrucomicrobiota > Verrucomicrobiia > Verrucomicrobiales > DEV007 > Arctic95D-9. Next base: position 4,818 of record JAHDCN010000003.1, on the reverse strand, counting down.
GCTTTCTCGATATGTTCGCTGTAGCGGGAGAATTCCGTATCCCGGCACTGCGCATGCCAAAGGGCTATGTGAGCAATACCACACCAGGCGGATACGCCAGCCCACAATTCCGGATGCCGCCCCGCCATCAACAAAGAAGCATGCCCGCCGCCGGAAACTCCGACGCAATAGATTCGATCGGTATCAATGGGAGCTTCCGATTTGGCAAAATCAACGGCACTGACAATGTCCGCCACTGCCAGGTCTGAACCCAGCGCATCAGGTGTCCAGTTTTGCCCGCGAAAGTTCGGATGAATAAAGGCCCAGCCAACCTGCTGACACCACTCGGCAAACACCACCTGACTCCCAGTTTGCTGATAGTCTCCGGACCAGGTATGCAGCGCGACCAATAAAGGAACCTTTTCTTCACTCGACTCCGGCTGCCAAAACAAGGCAGGCTGCTCGGTTCCATCACCGGAGGAACGATAGCGAACCTCTTTCACCGACTCCGGATAACCTCGCTTGTCCTCGGCAGTCACGAATCCAATCGAGAAGAATATCAGCAAGAAAAAAGCTCTCATCACCGCAGCCTACCACGAAACCTTGCAAACCGAAAAGCCTGCCGCACACTGATCCCGCTATGCCGGAATACTCGACATTTGAATCCGTGGTTCAAGTCCGCCCAGACGACATCGACATGAATCAACATGTCCACAATTCCAAGTATCTCGACTACGTTCTCACTGCCCGATATGACCAAATGGCGCGCTGCTACGGCATGGCAATGGAAGAGTTTCTGGAGCGTGGATTCAGCTGGGTTGTGAAAGCCGCCTACATCGAGCACAAACGCCCGCTCCATATCGGCGACTCCGCAGTGATCCAGACCGCAGTGGAAGAAATGAAGGAGCGCCAGGTCAAAGTTGGCTTCCAGATTCGCAAACAATCTGATTCGAAACCAGTCGCCAAAGGCTGGATCAACTACGTCATGGTCAACGCTGCCAACGGCCGCCCCCAGTCAATCCCGGACGATATTCGGGAGAAATATTCGGTCTAGAGATGGTCTTAGACCATTTCGCCTATGAAAGTGGTAGAATGGCAGGGCGCTCACCCATCGTCATCTCGATGGAGCTTGCGAGGGAGAGATCTCGCGCAGGTCGAATGCCTGTCATCTGCCAGAAAGTCGACATCGAAGCCTTCGACTTCGCCTTTACCTACAGTGAAAGCCATACGCGAGATTTCTCCTCGTGCCTCGTCGAAATGACGATGCCTGGGGTGCGGGCACTCCTGCCCGCTGCATTTCGTCTGCAAGCGAAGAACAAAGCAGTTGGGCCAATCCTGCCCGCTTCTGCCTTTACCTGCGTCGCGCTGATTTCCTTGCCGGAAAAGATTCCATTCTACCGGTTTTACCGGTGAGATGGTCTAAACCTCAGGCTCGCAGTTTCGCCAGAATCTCTACGATCCGCGATTTCACCAGCCTCAAACTGCGCTCAAGGCTGCTCTCTTCTGCGATATTCACTTTCACATCAGGCCCAAACGCCTGACCGCAAAACGCCGTGACCATCGCCTTGGCTTTTGCATTCGATGCACGGAGTGCCTGTGCCTGAGGACAAGCATGCACCAGGTGGAACCGGACTTCAGCAGTCGTTTCCGTCCGCTTTTTCACATACAGAGTGTGTGGAAATAAACGGCACTCAATCGGACGATCGTCATACACCGAGCAACCGCCACCGATCCAGTTCGGGCACTTTTGGCTTTGATCCGGATTGATCACAAAAAGCGGCCCCTCCTGTCGGGAGGTGAATTTTCCACTGCCCTCCATCGAGGCGAAACAGCTTTCATACTCTTCCCTGGTCAAACGCAGACCGCGCAGGTTCGTACAACAATCCTGGTCAATCGTACATGCCAGGCAGGGATTCTCAGTCTCGCTCATGGGAGGTGTGGAAGCAGTCAAAACCTTCATCGAGACAGGGTTTGGTTGGGGGTATCACTCTTTTTGTTTTCTGCGGCGAGTCGCTTACTCCGCTCGTTGGTATCCTTCTCTGTGAATAGAACATCCTTTTTGCCCCGCACTTTCTGCGCCAGACGAAGGCTTTGTCCTTTCGGCGTCGATGCATATTGGGTCACGATGAAGCTGTCCTCAATTTCGCTGATCCAAAACTTTTTGTAATCCAGGCAGCTCGGACCGAAATCAAGAATCCGGTCGCCCCGCTCGAAACTGTCCGCAATCAGACGCGTCCACAGAGCATTCCCGGGCGCCAGTTTCGCCAACTCCGGATTGTAACCAACCCTCATCAAATCCACGTAGCCCAGATAGTGATAGCCGTAGACAAAGGCCTGCGGTTTGCCATCCAGATACAACACGCTCATGTCCAGCCCACCTGCCTTCGAAGCAGCCTCGTGAACATCACGAATAAACCCATGCACGCTTTCGTGATGCAATGTGTTGCCATCAATCAATCCGTCCTGCCAACTCATACCGGCCAGCTCGACACATTGATCAAACATCTCCCACTCCGGGGCTGACTCGCCATTGCCAGTTCGATGTCGCTTCCAGGTGATCTCACCCAGCTCAGCCAGGCGGCGTTCACAGCGTTCCACGTTACGACGGCGGTTTTTCTGAACCTTTCTTCGACTCTCCCAGTAGGCCTCCCAGTCGTCCTCGAGGTGCAACGTCGCCACCTGCGAAAACTCGTGCGCATTTTGGCCGCCCATCGTGCGACGAACCACATCCGGTTGCTGGCCATCCCGATAGCCGGGCAACAGAGCAAAATCGATGACGTCGAGGTTGTCCTCGTTGTTCTTCCAAATGAAGTCCGACACCGCACTCAGCGTCTTCTCCGGATCAGCAGAGACCGGACCGTAAAAACTGCACCAGCACTCATCGGGAAACTTCAGCTTCCGGGTGAGGCCCAGCTTGGAATCAGATTCTTTGATTACCGTCGGAACAATTCCCGTCACCTCTGCGCCGTCCCGAACCACATAGGTGCGAAAACCGGAATCACCTTCCAACTGATGGCGGGAGCGAACACCAAACCAATCCAGCGATTGGAAAAAATTGGCGTGAGGAGTCGCGGCATGCAGCCGCTCCCAGTCAGCGCGATACTCGCGTTCCAACTCTTCTACGTCAGAAATAACAACAATCTCAGTGCTCATCGAATGATTAGCTTTTTGGTGAAGCGACCGTCCAGCCGCCATAGGTAAAAAATCCATGCTCCGTGGCAGAGAATCCAGCCCCCTTCAGCTCGGACTCGATCTCGCTTCGGATAAAATGATGATGAAATACAGGAGTGTTCGGATCCAGATGATCGCCCACCTCTACGTGTTGCGCTCCTTTGCCACGGATCTTGCGCAGGAAATTGGCAATCGGTGTCTGAACCCGGAACAGCCTCGCAAGGTTGCTGGACGGATCCTCCGGTCGGTCGAAATACGAGAACATCACCACCGCATCATCCCGCAGCACCTCTCGCAAACTTTCCAGAAACTCAATCCTCTCATTCCGGTCATGAATGTAGGAAAAATAATAGCGACCGATGAATACTGCATCATACGTCCCCTTCTCACCCGGCACCTCGAAACGATCCGGCGACGTTACCGAAATATCGATACTCTCCTGCTCCAGAGCCGACTGCGTGTATTCCGCCAGCTCCGAACAATACTCAATACCATCCACGTCCAGCCCTTCCCGGCTGAGCGCTACCGCTTCCCGACCACCTCCGGCTCCGATCACCAGTGCCTTGCCTGACTTGGGAGATCCGGCCGCTTCAAAAACTTGTTTTTCCCAGGGCTGAAATCCCTCCGCCATTCCATTGAGCAAATCATCCGGACCCGAAGAGCCCTGGTGAGGATACACATCCCACTTTTGAAACTCCTCATCATCGATCAGCCCCATGAAGAGCGCCGAAATCAAGGTCTCAGACAGGCGGTTCAGCAGCCCGGCACCCCGCTGCGCCAACGAAAGAAGCCGCACAGCCAAAGGCTGTCCGGTTGCAGAAGTGGACGAAATCTCGGTGGGGGCCATTCTCAGAAGATGGTAAATTCATAATTAATATAATTTAAATAAAATCAATAACAAGGCCTGAGTTTCGATTTTCTTTGCCTCAGCCTGATCATCGGAGCCTGACTGAACAGGGTTAGGTCAGTGAGGTAACAGGGTTAAGTCGGGATATCCGGATGCGTTTGCGTGTTTAACAAAAACCTGAAGACTGCGAACATTAGTTGGCGGCTTTTCGAAAAAACTGAGCTTTTGCCGTAGCTATTGCAGGCTACAAAGGATTTGTTTAAGCAACCATGTGCTTTGAAATCAGTTATGCGGAAGCGTGAATGGAAAACAACGATAATGAGGATTGTCGGCGTTCTTGCAACAGCTGCTGCATCCCATACTCTCATCGCCAATAGTGGGATGGGAGCTGGCGGAGCTTATTTGTTTTCAGGTTTCGTCGGGACAATATTCGTAATCGCGTTCGGTGGACAGTTTCGTGTTTGGTATGTTCTTCTATTTACGGTGCTGTTATTGCTGGGAAATATTTTCTACAGCAATTTAACCGCAAGCCAGTGGCTATTGGCCTCTGCTGGCACAGTTTTAATACCAGTCCTTTGCGCCTACGCAGTTTCTTCGGCAATCTCTCAAAGAACTTCACCATTACAAGATGCAGAGACTGGAAAGGAGAGTAGAACGATTGCAGATGATTAAATAGAGTGGCATTCCCAATCGATGATCAACCTTTATCCTATCCGTCGGCAAGACTGTTGCTGCTATCCGACAGTTCTGCTGCTTTTCCGCGCTGTGACCGCAATTCTGCGTGGTATAAAGGATTTGTTTCGGTTACAAAAGTGGCGTTA
>JAHDCN010000197.1 GCA_020629815.1 Verrucomicrobiota bacterium | reverse complement strand
GTCGTTTTCCCGACTCCTCCTTTTTGGTTGGCAATGGCGATGATTTTCATGGTTGCGGAACTTTCACACGGTAGCTTTCGAACGGACGCCAATCTGCCAGATACTGAGCGGTGTGAAAGAGGAAATTCCGGAGTCTTTCAAGAAATTCACATCTCCCTCCTGCCCTACGGAAAATGCCAATCTACTCTCATTTTTTTAACATTTCCAAAATATTATGGTATCTTAAGGAATATGATTCGTAATCTCCCCTTCTTCTCCCTTTTGGGTGCATTTGGAATCCTGTTATCCCCCGCTAACGGAACAGCCCAGAACACCTCACTTCCTTTGTCTTCAGACAAATTGGCAGCACTTACCAGAGGCAGCTGTGTATTTCTTGATAAGGCACCCGCCGGCAGCGGCCAAACGCCTCATGTAACTGCCAGCGTTTTGGTTCCGCTTAGCCCTGAAAAAGTCTGGGCTGTCGTGAACGATGCCGAAGGTGCTCCCCGTTTTATCAATGGACTGGAAAGTGCTCGAGTCCTGCAGCGATCCGGCAATCAAGCGCTGGTGGAGCAAAAAATGAAAGTCAATGGAATGCCCGGCACCTTTACTTATGTCGTTAAACAGTCATGCATACCGGGGCAGAAACTGGAGTTCTCCAAGCATAGTGGGCCTGCAAAAGAATTCAGTGGCGGATGGTGGCTTTTCCCCGTCGAAGGCGGCACCAAGACGGTTTTAATTTATGCTTTGCACCTGAATGCTGGCATCATGGCCCCCGGAAAACTGGTGAAAAACTCTTTGCAGATCAAAGTTCCGGAAGCCTTGAATTCGGTCAAGAATGAGGCAATTCGTCGAGGCTAATCACAAATTTTCAGATTTCTTTGAAGAACCCCTGACTTCGCAGTCAGGGGTTTTTTGTTTGCTATTACCGCAATGCTTTGCTGTATTTATCAAAAACAGCAGATGCTGTAATTTACCATGGCCAGTAGAAACTTGGGCCCTACTCTTACCCTTACCCCCACGCTCGGAGTGATTTTCACTTTCGCTTTGTTGTGTATTTCTTTCGGGGTAGCTCAAGAGGCTTCTCAGCCAGCTACCGTAGGCGAGGTCAAAACGAGCAAAGAGACACAACCTAAAGCTAAGGAGGCTTCGCCAAAGAAAGAAGCTGTCTCCAAGTCGAAGAAACCAGATTCAAAACCATCAACTCCGAAACTGACTTCAGAAGAAATTCGGATCGAGATGTTAGAGCGTTTGGCCGACCAACTATCGAGACGGATGCGGGCACTGAAAGACAGAGAGCGGGCTCTAGACCAGAGAGAGCGAACCATTTCGGAAAGGGAAAAAGAGATTGGGGCTTTGGAGGAGCTACTGGATATGAGAGAGGATGTCATCAAGCGCCGGGAAAAAGCTCCTCCCCCACAGGCTTGGAACGGGCCCAGCCCTCCAAGCCTTTTTAGTAAATATGCAGTGGTGCTGGATGGAAAGAACATGCAGTTTTTTCATGCGAAGGCCCCTTTCACGCGCACCCCGGTTGCCAGCACTCAGAAATTGGTAACTGCGCTTCTCGTTTGTGCCGAGGGTGATATCGATAAAGTAATCACAGTGCCCCGGGAAGTTTATGATGCCGAGCCTGTCTTACTCGGATTGAAAGCAGGCTCCAAATACAGTCGTAGAGAGTTGCTCACCGCCCTGCTGGTAAAGAGCGGAAACGATGTAGCAGCGGCTCTCGCCGTGGATAACGCCGGCAGCGTCGAAGCCTTTGCGCGGAAGATGAATCGCTACGCCAAATATATTGGCATGAAAGACACCAACTTCCGCAATCCTCATGGACTTCCGGCCTATGGGCAATATTCCACCGCGCATGATATTGGGATTGCTGCTTTTGAAGCGTATCAGAATCCCGAAATCCGAAAGATTGTGAAGACGAAAAGCTACACCTTTCGTTTCAACGATGGTCGGCAACGAATTCTCTACAATACGAACAGGGTGCTTTCCAGCCTACCGGGCTGCAACGGCATGAAAACCGGCTTCACTTATGCCGCCGGAAACTGCCTGGTTTCCAGCGCCCGGATTAACGGTCGTGACCGGATCGCAGTAGTGTTGAAAAGCTCCCGGCCATACGTTTATAACGACAGCATCGCCCTTCTTCGGTGGGCAGCCTCTTTAGAAATGGGTGTTTCTCCCGAGGGAAAGACAAACACAGAGGCTCAGCCTGAGCCGGTGAAAGAAGTAGCAGCACTCACGCGCTGACAGCATTACATTGATCCCGCAACAGAAGTGTTCGGATGATTTGCCGGACGATTGTGGTGGGGACCCGAAGCCTGAGGAGAAGGCCCGAAACCACCACCAGCTGTGCCACTGCCAAAAGCCTCGACGATGGCCTCTTTGACATCATCCACGCTGATTGGCTTGGTGATGAATCCATTCATCCCGCTCTCCATGCAGCTTTCCCGGACTCCGGCCAAAGCATGGCCTGTCATGGCCACAATTAGAGGCTGACGTTCCAGGCTAAAGTTTTTGCGGATCGCCTGCGTCGCATCAATTCCTCCAAGCACCGGCATCTGCAGATCCATAAAGACAAAGTCAATCCCTCCCTGATTCACCCGGTTCACCCCAAGCTCACCGTTGTTGGCAAACTCAATATCTTTGTAGCCAAGTTTCTCCAGAACCATTCCAGCGATCTTCTGGTTCATCATCACATCCTCGACCACAAGTATCCGGGCAGGATATCGCTCTACGAAAGAAGTCGTCTTGATTAATTCTTCCCCGGAACTCTCGTCGTCCTCGATCAACGGAAGAGGGATACCGGTTTTCAAATGAATCAGCTCAACCAACCCACGCAGCAGCTTGATTTCAGAGATTGGCTTATAGACTGCCTTCAACAGCTTCGTGTCAAAGTGCTCAGGCCTAATCGAAGCTTCACCCACCGATGATAGAAGAAGGGTTGGAATCTGCTGGGCCACCAAAGCCTCTGTGAAATGCTGAAGCCGGGAAGGCCCATCCACTGCGAGCGGATCGAGAACGAACAGGTCCGGCGAAAAGCCCAAAATCTGACGCGCTGTTTCCTCGCTGAAATGCGGAGCTAGATGAACGTTGATTCCCCATGATTTGCAGTAAGTCTGGAGCAGCGCACTCAAGGTCTCGTTGTGAGTCATGATTACGCAGGACTTGCCGCGCACTGGGGCCTGCATCTCCGGGCGGTCCTGCAATTTGACTGATCCCTGCTGTGGCACTTCACGGAACGGCACATCAAAAAAGAAGTCTGACCCTACGCCAATCTCACTGGTAACATCCAGGTCACCGCCAAAAAGCATGCATAGCTTTTTACTAATCGCGAGGCCCAGACCAGTGCCTCCAAATTTTCGCGTCGTCGAAGCATCTGCCTGAGTGAACGCATCAAAGATCTTCCTCTGATTTTCCTGAGCAATCCCAATTCCGGTATCTTTTACTGAGAATCGCACCATCGCCTGCTGGCCTCCATCTTTCGGAACGGAAACCAACCGAACGCTTACCACTACTTCACCCTTGTCGGTAAACTTCATGGCATTGCCAAGCAAGTTCACCACTACCTGCTTGATTCGCTCTTTGTCGCCGAAGATGAAGCGCGGAACTGCTTTCTCGACGAAATACAAAAGCTCGATTCTTCCCTCTGCCGCGTGATAGCCAAATAACTCGATCGTCTCTTCGATCAGATCCACTACATCCATCGGAGCATTCTCCAACTCCATCTTCTCTGATTCCAACTTGGAGAAATCGAGAACGTCGTTAATCAAGTGCACAAGCGATTGACCGGAGCTCTTCATGATCTGAGTCAACTCCTGCTGCTCATCAGTCAAATTCGTCTCCATCAAAAGACTGGTCGTTCCGATAATTCCATTCATCGGCGTCCGAATCTCGTGACTCATGTTCGCCAGGAAATCTGACTTCGCTTCTTTCGCCACCTCGGCATGCTGCTGGGCGACCTGAATCTCTTTGATCGAATCTTCGAACTGGTCAGTCGTAGCCTGAAGGCTCTCAGCCATTTTGTTGAAAGATGATTGCACCTCAACCACCTCCTGGAATCCCGACTCTTTTAGACGGTAGTCATATCGGCCCTCTGTAACCGTGCTCATACCACGGGACAACTCACGAAAACGCTTGGAAAACCAAAAGCCGACTATTGTCAGCACAAGACACAGAGGGACCAGACCGATCAAAGGTAGGAGATTGCTTTTATCTACCAGGTTCCTACCGGAAAACTCCCGGGGATCTTCAATCGAATTGACGAGAAAGAGCATCCTGCCGTAGTCGGGGATCTCAAAAGATTTCGCGTATTCCAGCTCTCGCACTTTCTCCGTGCCAAAGTAGCGGCGAATATTTTCAAAGAACCCACCATAGCCTTTTTCGTAACCACTCAGACTGGATCCTTGATCCATAGCCCTCTGCTGATTGGCTGAAAGGACGATGATCTCTTTGTCAAAATCGGGCGAACCAGCTGTAAAAATTCTCTCGATTTCACCATTACTTCCCTCCCGCACAATCTGTGCCCGCATCTTCCGGTGATCCGTATGCTCAGCACTGGAAAATCCAGCCAGAGCCCGGGTAAAACTTTTCCCGGCATCAACCTCGTTCGCAGCGAGGTCTTGAATGTAGTCTTTGGTAAATTTTTCCTCGACCAGGTAATTGATGCGATAAACGAAGTTCGACTCGATCTCTTCCCGCTTCTCTCGGGCTTCCTTTACGTAAATTAAACCCAGACCGACGAATACACCGATGATTGCAGTCAGAAAACTGACGGCAAGCAAAGACAACCATAACGGTGGCTTGGGTATTCGCATTCACCATTATTATCGGCTATAATTTCCATAACTCAAAAGATAATATGCAATAATTTATAATTTTAATAATTTGAGTATCGGGCCTTGCTCATAAAGCTACGGCGTGTATTTTCTGGGACATTCGCGCGGTTAGCTCAGGGGTAGAGCGCATGCTTCACACGCATGATGTCGCTGGTTCAAATCCAGCATCGCGCACCATTCATTCAGCGCTTCGGCTTTTTCTCAACCTGGGTAGATCTGTCCTTATCGAAGCTCGGATTTTCGGTAAGAAATTGAGCTCCAACGCTGTTCTGCCAATCCGCCATTACGCGTTTCATTTCAGCGACTTGTTCGGTTTTTTTCTGAGCCTGATCACTGCTCTCCGAAAGGTCCTTTCCCAGGTGATACAATTGGTCCGAATCATCCTCGAAATGATGAACCAGTCGCCAATTTCCCATACGTATCGCACTGTAAGGTCCATCACCTCCGGCATGGTAATGCGGATAGTGCCAAAATAGAGCATTCCGCTTCAGGTTGGCGTCAGGGTTACGAAATAGCGGCAGCAGGCTCACTCCGTCGATTTCCTGCGAATTCTTCTGCTGAGCAGCCTCTACAAAGGTAGGAAAAAAATCGATTCCCATCACAGGCTCTTTGCAGACAGTCCCCTTCGGAGTCACGCCCGGCCATTTCGCAATCATCGGAACACGGACGCCTCCCTCATACGATGACCCCTTCCCTCTTCTCAACGGGTGGTTATCAGTGAATCCATCCAGTTTCCCGTAGCGTTGCGTAAGCCCTCCATTGTCACTGGTGAAAATGACCAGCGTATTTTCGGATAAGTCATTCCGATCCAGCG
>JAHDCN010000196.1 GCA_020629815.1 Verrucomicrobiota bacterium | reverse complement strand
TCTTTCTTGGCTTTCTTGAATTCGCCCATTCCTTTGCCTACGCCACGCGCCAGATCAGGGATTTTCTTGGCTCCGAAGAGCAGCAGGATAATCAGGAAAATGATAATCATTTCCTGCATTCCGATCATGCCCATGGCTAAAAATGTGGTGTTCATATCTGGTAAATCTTACTTGTTCCAAAGCTAGGCCCGAAACAGGGCGATGCAAAAGGATTTTGGCTCGCGTTTCGTGCCTACGCTATCACGTATTTTGCGCTGAACAGACTTTCTCGTAGAGCGCGTGAGTTTCCCGTGCGATCTCGGTCCAGCTGAAGGTGTCGAGCACTCGTTGCCTTCCTGCCTTGCCCATTTTTTCGCACAGTTCCGGATCGCGCATTAACTCATTAATTCCTGCAGCCAAGTCCGCCGCGAACTTTTCCGGTTGAGTGGCTTCAAATGGCGATTCATTCTGTTGCTCCAGCGGAACCAAAGTCCCTGTTTCACCCGGCAGAATGATCTCCTTCATTCCGCCGACTTGCGAGGCAACTACCGGAGTCTCACAGGCCATCGCCTCCAGATTAATAATCCCAAACGGCTCGTAAATTGACGGAGTGCAGAAAACCCGGGCATGACTGTAGAGAACAATCTTGTCGTAGGTGGAAATCATTTCATCAATCCACACAATCTTGCCGCCAAAACTGGCGCGGGCGGATTCGACTGCATCCAGCATTTCCTGACCAATCTCCGGAGTGTCAGGAGCGCCGGCGCACAAAACCACCTGGGTATCCGGATCCATGGATTTGATCGCATTTACCAGGTGAATGATTCCTTTCTGCCTGGTGATGCGTCCGACAAACAGGACAAACGGCATGGATGGATCAATGTCATATTTCGACAGCACATCGTTGTCGAAGGTTGGAGTGTATTCGTCAGGATCGATGCCGTTATAAATGACAGGAACTTTTTCCTCCGGGACATCAAACAATCGCAGGATGTCTTCTTTGGTTTCGTTGGAAACAGCGATCACCGCATCCGCCATTTCGATTGCGGTTTTTTCCAGCCACACGGTGAAGTCGTATCCGCCGCCGAGCTGCTCACGCTTCCACGGTCGCAAAGGCTCCAGAGAGTGAACCGTAAGCACCATAGGAATGCCGTAGTTCAGTTTTGCCAGCATCCCGCCAAAATGAGAATACCACGTATGCAGATGCACCACATCGGCGTCGATATCCGTCGTATTAAAATCCAGGCACTTTTGCAAAGCGGAGAAAACCGAGTGCAGCGGTTTGGGAGCCGTGTAGTCGCCGTTGTCGGATTGAAAACCTTTCACCGTCAGGTTGCCATCCGGTTGATCTTGATCGCCAAAGCAGCGAACATCGACATCGCAGAACTTCGCCAGCTCGCGGGACAGGTATTGCACGTGGATTCCTGCTCCACCGTAGATATGCGGCGGGTATTCGTTGGTAAGAAGAAGCGATTTCAAAACAAGTCAGGTTCGAGGAATGCAGAGACTGCCATCTTCCACGGGTGGAGAAAAGACAATTTCGCTCTTAGACTTCAACTTGTGTTTTCCACTCGGCTACAGCGACATTGCCCTTGTGGCGATCCTGTAACGCGCCGGCCAGGTTCTTACTTTGCTCCGGCTCTCCGTGAACCAGGAATATGTCTTTCTTTGCACCGCCCATTTCGCCGAAATATTCCAGCAGCTCGCTGTGATCTGCATGACCGCTAAATGAGTCGAGGATCTCGACATTGGCACGCACCTTGTATTTATCACCGAGGATCGGAACTTCGTCCCAACCTTCGCGAATCTTCCACCCGAGAGTTTGCTCGGCGCAGTAGCCGACAAAGAGAATCGTGTTCTTCTCGTCTTCGATAGAATTTCTGAGATGGTGAAGAATTCTACCCGCCTCGCACATACCGGAGGCCGAAATAATGATCGCGGGTTCGTCCCGGTCATTGAGCTTTTTCGATTCGCTCACTTTGCGCACCATATTGAGATTCTCAAAACCAAACGGATTACGCTTCTCAAACAGGAAATCGTAAACCTCCTCATTAAAGCACTCCGGATGGATACGGAAAATTTCGGTCGCATTCACCGCCAACGGGCTGTCGACGTAGATGGGAACTTCGGGGATTTCCTTTTTCTCGGTTAATTCGTGCAGCACGTAGATCAGCTGCTGAGTCCTTTCGACGGCAAAAGAAGGAATGATAACCTTACCGTTCTTCTTCAAGGCACGGTTCAGGATATCGCGAATCAGATGATTGGCCTGTGTAGGCAGCTCATGCTCCCGCGCACCGTAGGTGCTTTCCATCAAGAGCACATCGACATCATCGGTCGCCACAGGATCACGCAGCAGTTCATTATTACCACGTCCGACGTCGCCAGAGAAAAGCAGCCGCTTCTTTTGCCCGCCTTCCTTAATATCCAGAATAACCTGAGCCGAACCAAGAATGTGGCCAGCATCGACCAAACGGAGAGTGACACCGTCAGCGATTGGAATCGCACGGTCGTAACCAATATTCACAAATTGTCGTAAACAAGCCTCCGCATCCAGTTCGGAATAAATTGGCTCCAATTCTGGCAATCCTTTCTTTTTCCGTCGTTTATTCAGCCACTTGGTATCCTGAGTCTGAATCCGGGCAGAATCAGACAGCATGATCTGACAAAGATCCCGGGTAGCGAACGTACTGTAAACATTACCCTGAAAGCCGTTCTTCGTTAAATTGGGAAGATTACCACTGTGGTCAATGTGAGCGTGAGACAAAACTACCGCATCAACCTCCTCCGGATTATAGAGAAAGTTCCTGTTTCGGTCGTAAGTCTCATCCCGGCGCCCCTGGTAGAGCCCACAATCAAGCAGAATACGGGAACCATTGACTTCGATCAGGTGTTGGGAACCGGTCGTTGTGCCAGCCGCCCCACAAAAGGTGATATTCATAACATCACTTTGTAAAGGCGAGGGGACAGGAGAGCAAGAAGAAGGAGTTCAAAACTTTCAGGCCAAAAAACGCAATATTCGAATTTTTCCATAAAAACCAGAACCGAAAACGCCTCTTTTTAAAATTTTATTAAGAAATATTAAATTTTTGTTTGCCTAAAACATAAATTTATATTAATGTCTTCACATGATTAGGAAATCGTCCTCCATTGCAATCGCTTTAGCTGCAACATTGCCGGTTATTGTTTCTGCTGATGACCTCGCCTCACGGGTTGATTCTCTTGAGAAGCGCGTTGGCTCACTCGAGACTACCCTTGGAAAAAGCCGCGAGCAGGCAATGATGAGTGCGACCATGTCGAATACGACATATGTAATTAAAGAGGGTGACACTCTCGGAGATATTGCACGTCAGCACAACGTTCCTCGCAGTTCTCTTCTGGAAGCAAATAATCTGCGTGATGGTCAGCCGATCTATATTGGTGAGTCTCTTGTGATTCCATCAAAGCCAAGCTCCACGAATGTCTATGCGGGAACTACTGATCCTGCTCCGCCAAAGCAAGCTGATCCAAAGAAAGCACCGGCACCGCCAGCAACGCCGCCTTCTGCTGCTCCGCCATCTACAGCTTCTGAGCACAAGGTTGCTTCCGGTGATACACTTTCTAAGATTTCGCGAAAGTATGGTGTCTCGGTAGCTGCTTTGAAATCTGCAAATGGTCTCAAGAGTGATGTGATCAGTCCTGGTCAGCGGATCAAGATTCCGGGCGCAGGTTCTGCCGCTCAGACTACGAGTGCTCCCGATACGGGTAGTAGTCAGCAACAGGCTGGTTCCGATGCGACTTATGCATATGACAATGATTTGCTGAAGCAGACTGAGACTTACGGATACTACAAGGTTACGAAAGGTGACAATCTCTACGCTCTTGCTCGCGATTTCTTCACTGATATGCCTGAGTTGCAACGCCTGAACAAGTTGGGTAAAAGCACAGTGATTCACCCTGGCGACGAGCTGATTGTTCCGACCAGCAAATACAACTCCTACCACAACAACGTAGCGAGTAACTAAGATTAGATTTTAAAGAATTTGTCTCCAATACAGTCCCGAGGTTGTTGAGAGACATTGTTGAGTGGTCAAAATGCCCGGTCCCTTTCGAGGGGCCGGGCATTCTCGCTTTATGACTTGAAGGTCTTGTCTAATCGGTCCACTACAAGAGGGTGCGAACGACCATTATTGCCTGCTTTCTTTTAGTCGGAGGTTTCCTTTCCGCCAAAGATAACGCTAGTCCCAATGTTTTGATCATTCTGGTTCCGGGGATGAGCTGGGGCGATTGGCAATTGTATGGAAGTCCCGAAGCGAAAACACCACACCTGAATAGGTTAGCAGAGTCTGGTGCGCGGTTGAGCAATTTTCTCTCAGGCCCCGAGGTTTCGTCCGCCCGGGCAGGCTTACTGACAGGTCGAGATCCCTATCGAGGCGGTGTAGGGCGAGAAGGGCACGGTGAAGCGATCTTGAAGTCTTCTGAGATCACCATTGGTGAAGTTTTTACATCAGAGGGCTACGAAACGGGCTTTTTCGGTGGGTGGAAAAATGGTAAAAATTGGCCGTTTACCGCTGGTAATCAGGGGTTTAAGAAGAGGAGTCAACAGGGTATAGTCGCTGACCTAACCCTGTTAAGTCGTGGAGAAGGGCCATTTCTGGCAGTGGTAGAGTTAGAGAATTTGAATCAGCTTGGATTCGCCGAGACATCTCCGGATTTGGTAGTTCAGGCGATTGAGAAGGTAGATCGAAGGGTGGGGGCGTTATTGGATTTGGTTTCCTGGAGCGATGGCGACTGTGTGGTGGTGCTTTGCTCTGAAAGTGGACCGAAGAATGCTGATCCCTCGAAACCTCGGTTCAATGGTTACCTGTACGGGGGCAATGGAAGTCTGCACGAAGGGGGAGTTCGCTTACCTTGCGTATTTTCCTGGCCTGGCTGGATTCCGCAACAGCATGAGTTTGGTCGATTGAGTTCGATTCAGGACATTTTACCCACTTTGGTTTCGCTCTGTGGCTTGAAGCCAAAAGAAATGCGGAAATTAGATGGAATGGACCTGAGTCCGGTTCTGACCAATCGTGAAAGACCGGACCGTTGGCCGAATCGCATCTTAGTTTCGGCCCGGACGGCAGATGGTTTCGATTGGAAGCAGTCCGGGTTTGCGATTCGCAGCGACCGTTGGCTGGCGGTAAAGGACGCGAAATGGCAAAGAGATAAAGTAAAGGCGGCTTCCAACGCGGGTTGGGAGCTTTATGACCTTCAGAGTGATCCTTTTCAGAACATGGACTTGGCGGACCAGTATCCCTATGTGCTGGGTGGTCTTCGCGCAGATTTCACCCGATGGCAAACACTGGTGACGATTGATGGATTGCAGCGAATTCCGATTGAGGTCGGTCATTCTGAATGGCCCAAAGTGGAATTGGTTCAGGAGGAAGCCCGGAAGGACGGGAGGTCCTGGCATTGGAAAGTCAAAGTCGTGAAGGAAGGTGATTATCAACTACAATTGAGAGCCGGGAAGGAAGGGGAATATTCCCTTGAAACAGGTAAACAGGAGCATACAGCGTTTCACGAAGGCCTGGGCGATTGGATCGACGTGGGAGTATTGACATTGCAAGCCGACTTGGAATGGATCCGGTGCACTCCCAATGCGGAGTGGCGCTTGATTGCAAAATAAAAAACGACGTTCCGCT
>JAHDCN010000195.1:3140-5693 GCA_020629815.1 Verrucomicrobiota bacterium | reverse complement strand
AATTCGAAACAGGTGCTGCTGGTGCAAACTGATGACTGGTCGTCTACGACCGGAACGATGTCGGTTTTTGGGTGGCATGGTGTCGTGTGGAAAAAGCAATTGCCATCCTTTCCGGTCACGGTGGGAAAAAGCGGACTGGGCTGGGGCAGAGGACTGCACTCGGTGAGGAAGAGTAGCGATCCGGTGAAAAAGGAAGGGGACGGACGCGCACCTGCGGGGGTGTTCACGCTCGATTTTGCTTTTGGTAAGCAGGAATCGGATAATCCGCATTTTCCGTTTTTCGTTACGACGGATCAGGATCGCTGGGTAGATGATCCTAGGTCAAAGTATTACAATCGCTGGGTCAGCCTTGCCAAGGTTTCGAAGCAATGGAGTTCAGCGGAGACCCTGAGGCGAAGCGATTCCTTATATGACCTGGCGATCGTTGTTGGGCACAACACCAAAAAGACGATTCCCGGAGCTGGAAGCGCGATTTTCATTCATTTATGGCGCGGACCAGGCATGGCGACGATTGGCTGCACTGCAATGAGCCGCGAGAAAATGACGTATCTGGTCAATAAGCTTCACAAAAAGTCCAACCCGGTTTTGGTGCAACTGCCACGATCAGAAATTGCAAAACTGCCAAAAACTAATCGGATTCGACTCATGGCGGATCAGTGAGGGGAAAAACACGATCGAAAACCGGAGAATGGAATTTCATATTCCCATTGCTTTCTCAGAGATTTGATCGTAGGTGCCGCGCAATCGCTTTTTGCCATTACGGCTCTCAGCTGAGCACTTAAATTACATATTATGGCACAAGGTACTATTAAAAAAATCATCTCCGACAAAGGCTTCGGCTTTATTGCAAAAGACGGAGGTGATTTGTTTTTCCACCGCACAGCAGTGGAAGGCGTCAGATTCGAAGAATTATACGAAGGCCAAACGGTCGAGTATACGGAAGGCCAGGGACAGAAAGGTCCTTGCGCGACTTCAGTAAAAGTCGAGTCCTAGACTAACGTTTTTCTTGAGGCTCCCGGCTTGTCTGGGAGTCGCATGAAAAGGTTTGAATCTCGTCCTCAGGGGTTCAAAACGAATTCGTCTCCATTTGGAGGCGTTTTTTTGTGCCTGGCTGATTTCTGTGGAATTCACTTAAGAAAACGAAAATCCGGTTGGAAATTTAATCGCGTGATTCTACGCTTTTGAAGACCCTGCCACCCGCATGATTCCCGAGGAAAAAATCCAGGAAGTGCTTGAGAAGACGGATATCGTCGAGCTCATCGAGGGGTATTTTCCACTGAAAAGGGCCGGGTCGGCTTTCAAAGCGCTTTGTCCGTTTCATGACGATACCAAGCCGAGTATGAACGTGACGCCGAGTCGGCAGACCTTCAAGTGCTTCGCCTGTGATACCGGGGGCAATGCGATTAAATTCGTGATGCTCTACGAAAATCTGCATTTTCGCGATGCCTTTGCTAAGTTGGCAGCCCGGGCCGGGGTGACGGTGGCCGAAGACAAAGCCTGGAGCGCCAAGGACGAAAGAAAACAGCGGGACCGGAAGATTTTGCTGAAGCTGCAAAAGGAGAGTGCCGACTGGTTTCAACATAACCTGTTCCGGAATCGCAGTCCTGGTGCTCAGGCAGCGCGAAATTACCTGACCTCACGGGAGGTGGGAATGGAAACGGCCAAGGCATGGATGCTCGGGTATGCACCGGAGAATCAGCGCGAGTATTTCGACTGGGCACGGTCACAAGGCTATACAGTAGAGCAGCTGGTGGATGGCGGTTTGGCCAAGTGGAGTAACGAAAATTATAAGCAGCGCGGGGCGTATTCCTTTTTCCGTCATCGTCTGATGTTTCCGGTGAATAATGATTACGGAGAGCCGATCGCTTTCAGTGGTCGGCATGTCGAGCAGGGGCAGAGTGGCGGCAAGTACGTAAACTCTCCCGAGACTTCGATTTTCAAAAAAAGCAAAACTTTCTTCGGGTTGGATAAAACCAAGCGTGCGATCTACAAAGCGAAGAAGGCGATTATTTTTGAAGGGCAGCTTGATTTGATCAGTGCGTTTGAAAGCGGCATCGACAACGGCGTCGCTCCTTTGGGAACGGCATTTACCGAAGAACACGCACGGGCTTTGAAGCGACATACCGACGAAGTGGTGCTGTGTTTCGACTCGGATGAAGCTGGTGTGAAAGCTGCCGCGAAGGCCTTTCGTTTGTTGGCACCCACCGGAATGTTGGTTCGGCTGGCGCTGTTGCCGGAAGGGCATGATCCTGATTCATTGATCAAAGATCAGGGAGTGGATGCCTTGCAAACTATCCTCGATTCCGCCTCCGAGTATTTTGATTTTCAGATCGATTTACGGAGTGGCGAAATGGCGCATGCGACGATTCGGGATCGGATTAATCTCGCCAAAGAACTGGCCGCCGATGTGGCGTTGGTAGATGAGAAAATGCTCCAGGATTCCCTGATCAGCCGGGTTTCCGTCCGGCTCGGGGTGGGGGAGGATGAGGTTCGCAAGTTGGTGAGTGATGAGATGCGCACGTTTCAGCGCATGGAGAAAAACCGCAAGAAGCG
>JAHDCN010000195.1:0-3040 GCA_020629815.1 Verrucomicrobiota bacterium | reverse complement strand
GATGGCGAATTGCAGCCGATTGTCCGTGACCTGATTCGCCTGGCGAAAGAGCAAGGCCACCTTACTTATGACGATATCAACGAAGCCATTCCCGGTGGAGAGTCGGATATTGAGCTGATTGATGAGCTAATCGGCCGCCTCCGGACGATGAAATTTCGCGTGATCGATTCTGCTGAAGTCGATGATGTAGTTGCTGAAGACGAGGAGAATAAAGAGCAGGAGGCAGCCGAGATTGCGAAGAAAGAAAAGGCGGCGCGGGAGAAAGAAGCCAAACTCGATGTGTTGGATGATCCGGTGCGCATGTATCTCAAGCAAATGGGCCAAGTGCCTTTGCTGACTCGCGAGCAGGAAGTGGAAATTTCCAAGCGCATTGAAAAAGCTGAGCAGAATGTGCAAAGCATCCTCGCTTTATTTGGCTTTATTCCTAACGCCTACCTGAATTTGGCGCACCGCTTGCAGGAAGGCCAGGAGCGTTTTGACCGGCTGATTATTGATAAGAAAGTTTCGAACCGTCAGCGGTTTCTGAAAGGGCTGGAAAAATTGTGCGCCGGGGTGGAGGAAGCTCACGACGATATTTCCAATCAGTATGCCAAGAGCCGGACGAAGAAGGGCAAACTGACGAAACTTCAGGCCGAAAAATGGAAGAAGTCCAACCAGGCACTGAATCGGCTATATCGCCGCTTTTACTTTAAGCAGAAAGTTAGCGAAGACCTGATCAAGGTCGTCGATGCTTTTGCCGAACGCTCTACCGAGATTCGGGAATTGGCGGATGCGGCCAAAGACCGGGCAGCGAAATCGGAAGCGACTCGTCAGAAAACTACTCTCGAAAAAGATGCCTGGATGACCCAGGAGGAATTCGAGCAGAATGTCGACAATTTGCACTGTGAGGCTGATGCAGCCCGTAAGGCTAAAGACGAGATGGTCGAAGCCAACTTGCGACTGGTTATTTCGATTGCGAAAAAATACACCAACCGCGGTCTTTCTTTCCTCGATTTGATTCAGGAAGGCAACATGGGCCTGATGAAAGCGGTGGAAAAATTTGAATACCGCCGTGGCTACAAGTTTTCGACTTATGCAACGTGGTGGATTCGTCAGGCGATTACCCGATCGATTGCCGACCAGGCCCGGACGATTCGGATTCCGGTGCACATGATCGAAACGATCAACAAGCTGATGCGAGTGCAGAAGCAGCTGGTCCAGGAATACGGGCGTGAGCCAAGTGCCGACGAGATTGCCGATGAGATCCATCTGCCGGTCGAGCGGGTTCGTGCCGTTCTGAAAATGGCACAACAACCGATCTCCTTGCAGGCACAGGTGGGTGACAGCGAAGAAACCACACTGGGCGACTTTATTGAAGACAAGGGAGCGGAAAATCCATCTGACATGACTTCCATGTCGATGCTGAAAGACCGCATCAAAGACGTGCTCGATACCTTGACTCCGCGTGAGCGCGAGGTGCTGGAGCAGCGTTTTGGCCTTGTCGATGGCTACAGCCGGACCCTCGAAGAAGTCGGCAAGCAGTTTCAAGTGACCCGGGAGCGGATTCGCCAGATTGAGGCCAAGGCACTGCGCAAAATGCGTCACCCGACCCGGATCCGACAGCTGGAAGGCTTCCTCGATGCGCCGAATTCGATGGGATAATTATTTTGGAAACTTCGAAACCTTTTCCGAAACGGAGGGTTTTATCGAAGCGTAATGAAAAATCAGGAACAGAACGATCCGCAGCTCGATGCAGCATGGGAACTGTTGAAAAACGCGCCGGAAACCAAAGCCGGGCCGTTTTTTACCCGCAATGTGCTTCGTGAAGTGCGTTTGTTGGAAGATGCCAAAGCGCAAAAGGGCGGCTGGTTATCTTTCCTGTTTCGACCACAGGGTCTGGCACTTGCCGGTGCGGCTTGCGCGCTGGCAGTGGTTGCTTTTGTGATTTTTTCTCAGGACAACAGCGGAGTGAACTCAGCTCCAGCTGTGGCAGAAGTTTCTGACCACACAACAACGGAAACCGTTAAGGCGCTTGATCCCGCCGATGAAATGGAGACCGTAGAATACCTCGGGCAATTGATGGCGGTAGCCGATCCCGGTCAGCTCAGCGATGCTGCGTTGGCGGATTTGCTGTTTTAATCGCCAAACCCAATCCAACCGAAATACCCGAGGCCAAGTGTGGCAAAACGTGATCGTGTGCCTTTCGATTGCGTGAGATCGTCTAATTTCAACGCACCTTGTATCGTTGAAAGGATGTGGTCTGTCCACCTGCTGACGAAAATCCAACCAGACACATGAACAAAGCAAACACACCCGTTTTTCTCTCTGCCCTCGCGCTGGGAGCTGCCCTTGTCGCTGCCGCCTGTAGCGCCGTGCCCGATACCGGAAGGAAGCAGGTCAATTTTCTCAAGCCGCATGAAGAGGCGGCGCTCGGTTTCTCCGAGTTCAATAAGATCAAACAGCAGAAGAAAATCTCTTCCGACCCGAATTTGAATCAGATGGTTCGCAGTGTCGGTGTGCGTCTTTCCAAAGTGATGCCTGTGCCGAATGCGCAGTGGGAATTTGTCGTATTTGACGACCCCACTCCCAATGCCTTTGCTCTGCCCGGCGGAAAAGTCGGGGTTCATACCGGCCTGTTTCAGGTTTCTCAGAACGAAGCTGGTCTCGCTGCGGTGATTGGTCATGAGGTCGCTCACGTGGTGGCACGTCACTCCGGAGAGCGCGTTTCTCAGGGAATCATTGCTGGTGCCGCTGTAGCGGGAGCTTCCATGATCATGAACCAGAAGAGTGATAGCGACACTGGAACTGCTCTGGCGACCGCTGCCCTCGGAGGTGGAGCTCTGCTTGCGACGAAAAAGTTTAACCGAAACCAGGAGCTGGAAGCCGACAAGCTCGGTGCCCTTTACATGGCCCGTGCCGGCTACAATCCGACGGAATCGGTGAACCTCTGGAAGCGCTTTTCCGACTACCGCGCCCGCACGGGTTCCAACAGTGCCGGTTCATTGCTCAGCACCCACCCACTGGATAGCACCCGAATCGCCGAGCTGGAAAAGTTCATGCC
>JAHDCN010000194.1 GCA_020629815.1 Verrucomicrobiota bacterium | reverse complement strand
AACTAATTTGTCACGCATTCTTCCGCTTGCCAATCCGGAGCGTCAGCGGTTCGTTTCTCCCCGCCTGACCTCGTATGCCTGACCAATCGCGAAATCCGATCCTGTTTATCCTGTTTCGGATATTTCTGAACTCGCGATTCTACTATCCAGTCTATGCGCTGATGTTTTTGGATTTCGGTTTGAGCCAGGAGCAGTTCGCCTATTTGAACGTCGTCTGGGCGATTACCATCGTTTTACTGGAGGTGCCTTCGGGGGCGCTGGCAGACCAATTTGGTCGGCGGAAACTGGTGATTTTCGCCGCCATTTTGATGATCATTGAAATGACGGTGATGTTGCTGATGCCTCCGGTGGATCGCGAGCTCTATGGGGACAATACCGCAGCTCTTGCCGGAGCGGTCGGCTCACTGTTTGCCGTTTTTCTGGTGAACCGAATTATCTCCGGCGCTGCGGAAGCCGCCGCCAGCGGAGCCGACGAGGCAATCGCCTACGACTCGCTGCCGGAGCAGGATCGCGAAACTCTCTGGGCTGGCCTGACCAAAAAACTGATGATTTGGCAAAGCATGGCATTCGTCGTGGTCACGTTGATTGGAGCGGCGGTGTATGACCCGGACTTCGTGAACATGGTGTTGGGGTGGATCGGGGTGGAACGTCAGTTCACTCAGATCGAAACACTGAAGTTCCCCATCGCGCTGACTCTCGGCATGGCAATCGTCGCCCTGTTCATCGCCCTGCGTATGGTCGAGCCCGACAATTTCCAACCACCGGAGGGCGAAACCGTTTGGCACGCAGTTCGCGAAAGCTTCGCCCGAACCTTCCAGGCCGGCGGATGGATTCTCCACACACCGGCAGCTCTGATGCTGCTCCTCGTCGGTCTGAGTTTTGATAGCATCATTCGATTGTATTACACCGTCGGCTCGATCTGGCTGGAGGTGATTGGTTTCGAACCGGCTCAATTCGGGATCATTTCCGTAGTTGGTTCCCTGACCGGAATCTTTGCTGCCGTGATTGGGGAAAAGCTAATCAACCACCGTTCACCCAATTTCAATTTCCGCCTGATCACCGTGCTGACCCTGGTCGGCATTGCCAGCCTTGCCTTTCCCATACAGTTCTGGTCGGTGATGTTTTTGCCGACTCTCTGGATCGCGATGCGGCTACTGCATTTCTTTCTGTCGAACTACCTGAACCGTGTCACTTCACCGGAGAACCGGGCCACGGTGCTGAGCTTTCGTGGTTTGAGTATGAACCTTTCCTACGGGATTCTCACCTGGCTCTACGGATTGCAAACAGCCTGGTTGTTGCGCGGCAAAGACTTGCCCCGAACCAAGGAAATCGAACACGAAGTATTCACCGACGCGACCAAGTGGTGGTGGGTGTTTTTTGCGGCAGTGTTGATTGTGCTGTTTCTGTTCCGCGCAATCAAAGTTCGGAAAAACTGGAACCGGCTCCTGGACTAAATCGCCCCACTTTTTTGCTTTTCTTTACTGCCTTGAATCGCTAACAAGTCTCGCATGAAATTGAAGTTACTTCTTTCTGCAGTCGCCTGTGTCGGTATTGCTTCTTTCGCAATTGCTGACGATGACAAGAACTACGAGATCATCGCCAAGGTTATGAAGGAGGGCCTGAAAGGCAAGACCAGCCCTTTGGCAAAAACGATTAATGGCGAAGCTTCCGATGAAGAAATCAAAGACCTCTTCGAGCTGGTCAAAACAATGGAAGACACCAAAGCGCCCAAAGGCGAGCAGGACGCCTACGATGAAAAGGTAAACCAACTGATCGCCGACCTCGAAAAGATCGCAGGCGGCGACAAAGGTGACGAAGCTATCGCAGCCCTGAAAAAATCATCCAACTGCAAGGCCTGTCACTCCGACCACAAGCCGGATTGATTTTCTGACGAAACGTTTTCTGAAAAACAAAAAGCTGTCCGTTTCATGCGGACAGCTTTTTTTGTGTCGGTCACTTACCCAGCTTCTGCTTCAGGTCAGCCCAAAACTCATCAACGGTATCTTTGCGAATCTGACGCGCCGGCACATCGATGAATTTGCTTTCGGGAATGACGCTGGTGTCACCGGAGTCGAGAGCACTCAGCACTTCAATCGACTTGTAGCCATACATGTAGGGATTTTGCACCACAGTGCCGTGAACGGTTCCATTCTGAATTCCCGCTAACGTTTCGGAGTCTTCGTCGAAGGCGATCACTTTTACCTCTTTGAGTTTCCCGGCCTGCTCCAGTGCTTGCAAAGCCGCCGGAGGATTGTAGGCGAAAAGCCCTACCATCGCGCTCACGTCGGGATGACGGGAAATGGTGTCCTCAGCATTCGCCTTTGCCTTGGCCCGGTCGAACTGATCAGTCAGCGTTCCCAGAATCGTGTATTTCTCCCCTTCGATTGGACTACCAGGTGCATCGAAACGACTGGAGTCGCTGGAGCGGTCGAGCAGCTCGTCAATCACTCCCTGGCGGCGCAGACGGGCATTATCCTGCTCCATTCTCCCGACGAGAATCATGACTTTCCCGCCGTCTGGTAAAGCTTCTTTCACCAGCTGGCCACACATCCGGCCAGCGGTGTAGTTATCCACGCCAACATAAACCAGGCGGTTGGAATCCGGAGCATCGGAATCATGGGTGATCAGTTTGGTCACCTCAGCCGCGTTGTTCAAAAGCTCGGTTTGGTTTTTCGGATCAATTGGAGAGACGGCAATGCCATCGACGCCGCGAGTCATCAGGTCCTCCATCATCTGCTTCTGATCGGTGATCCCACCGGCAGGCATCAGGATGGTTGCTTCCACACCCAGCTTTTCGCCGGCCGCTTTCGCCCCGGCCTCTGCAATCGTCCAGAAGTCTGCCACTCCATTGGTGACAAAGGCATAGCGCTTGCTCGCGGATTTTCCGCCGTCAGCAGCACTGTCACCACCACCGCCTCCACATCCAGTGAAAAACGCAGCAGCAAAGGAAAGGGTCAAAAACGTCCGAAACTTCATAGTCGCGAACGCTAGCGAATTCCGACTGATCAATCAATCAGATTATCGATCCGTCCAGCCAGATCGAAATCGGCGTCGGTGAGCCCGCCCATATCGTGGGTCGTGAGCCGGATTGTGAGCTGGCCCCATTTGATCTCCATGTCCGGATGATGGTTGGCTTCTTCGGCGATATCGGCGACGCCGTTCAGCAAATCCACTCCATCCATGTAGTCTTCAAATTCCACTACACGGCAAATCGCCTTTTCCTCCAGATCCCATTCTGGAAGCTTCTTCAAAAGGCCTTCGATTTCGTCTTTTTCTACGAGGTCTGACATTGTCCTCCACAGTTTGTGTTTCGACGGAAGCCGTTTTGGTTCCGGTATTCGGATATGGCTAGTCGGGAATTCCCTTTTGGCAAGTGAGTTATTTGCGTTTTTTCAACGCGCAACCCGACCGGAAATTGGGATTGCACCCGCTGATATATTTGGTATAGCTGCTAGCTGCGCAAAAAGAGCACAATTTGCGCTCGCAAACCTTTACCGACAAAGAAAATGGCCCACGGAAAAATTTACGATAACATTGTTGATACGGTCGGCGGAACACCGCTGGTCAAATTGAACCGCGTGACCGAAGGAGTCGATGCCACTGTCGCTCTGAAATGTGAGTTTTTTAACCCACTCGGATCTGTGAAGGATCGGATCGGAATGGCGATGATCGAGGCCGCTGAAGCGGAGGGAAAAATTGATGAAAGCACTGTGATCATCGAACCCACCAGCGGAAACACTGGTATCGCTCTTGCGTTTGTTTGCGCAGCCAAAGGATACAAGCTGGTCCTGACGATGCCGGAAACCATGTCTCTGGAACGTCGCACACTGCTCGCATTGCTTGGCGCTGATCTCGTTCTTACCGAAGGACCGAAAGGAATGAAAGGTGCCATTGCCAAAGCCGAGGAGCTGGCAGCCGAGACTCCGAACTCCTTTATCCCGCAGCAGTTTTCCAATCCGGCGAACCCGGCGATCCACCGCAAAACAACTGCGGAAGAGATCTGGGCAGATACCGATGGCAAAGTCGATATCGTGATTTCCGCTGTCGGAACAGGTGGCACAGCGACCGGCTGTGTGGAGCGCCTGAAAGAGCTCAATCCGAATATTCAAGTGATCACCGCAGAGCCGGAAGACTCCCCGGTGATCTCCCAAACTCTGGCCGGTGAAGATTTGACCCCCGGACCGCACAAGATTCAGGGAACCGGCGCAGGTTTTGTCCCGGACAACCTGCACCTGAAGAGCGACGGCGGTGACGATCAGATTTCTGAATGCATCAAAGTGAGCAACGACGACGCGTTTGCTATGGCACGGCGCATCGCCAAAGAGGAAGGAATCCTCGGTGGTATCTCCACCGGAGCTAATATCTGCGCTGCTCTGGAAGTAGCCAAGCGCCCGGAAAATGCCGGTAAACTGATTGTGACGATTGGATGTTCCACTGGTGAGCGTTACCTGTCGACGCCGCTGGCTGACGAAGCGCGCGCCGCTGTGGGTTCCTGATTTTCTGCCACGGATAAAAATTGTTTCAGCACCAATAAGAGTATGGCCAAGAAAAAGAAGGACCGCCGCAACTCAGAAGATATCCCATCCAACGAGGAGATCGAAAAGGAGTTGGCCGAAGCCGAAGTAGTCGAAGCGAACAAGCCATCGAATACCGATCTGGATGATGCGATGGCCGAGAGTCAGGCATCTGAAGTGATGTCTGCTATCGACAAGAACCGCAGCATGATTCTGGCTTTGGTCGCTTTGGTAGTGCTCGGAGTGATGGCCGTTTTGGTTCTCAACCAGTTAAAGAAGAACAAACACAAAGAAGCTGGTCAGGCTTTTTCAGAAGCAGTAGCGAAAAATGACATCGCCGCTTTGGATGGGGTGGTCGTGAATCATGCCGGATCCGTAGGTGCTGGAAATGCTCTTTTGTCCAAGGCCGAGCTGCAGATCGATCAAGGCAAAGCTCAGGATGCTCAGGCAACTCTGGAAAAGTTTACCGGTGAATATGCCGACCATCCGCGCGCTGCTCAGGGCCTGTTCGCTTTGGCGAATCTGCATCACGTTGCGGGTGCCGGTGAGAAAGCAAAATCCTACTACGAAGAAACCATTGCGGCTCAGGAAGACGGCGAGCTGACCCCGCTGAGCCGAATTCGTCTCGGTGATCTGGCTTTGGAAGCCGGAGACAAAGATGCTGCCGATCAGCACTATCAGGATTCCTACATCAAGCATCCGGGCAATCCGTTTTTTGCGATGGCAGAGGAAAAACTGGCTTTAATGAAGCTGGGCACACCTCCTGTCGTTGATGCTCCCAAACCGCCTCCGCCCCCACCAGCTGAGCCGGAGAAGAAAGCCGAAGAGCCAAAACCTGCACCGGCTGCGAAGCCTGCGGCAGCAAAGCCGACAGATGCCCCCAAGCCCGGCAATGCGGACAAACCGAAAGCTCCTGCTAAGCCAAAAGCTGATGGCGGCAAAAAAGCTCCAGCAAAGGCGAAAGCCAAAGCTGGCAATGCCATCGAAAAAGGCAAAGCCAAAGCAAAGGCTGCTGCAAAGAAAGCCGGAGAAACTGGCAAGAAGGCCGGACAAAAAGCAAAAGAGGCAGTGAAGAAGGGCGGCAACGCACTCAAGAAAGCTGCAGAAAAAGCCGGCGAAGCGGTGAAAGAAGCTGCGGAGTAAAGATTCGCGGATTGTTCGCGGGCTTGGTTGGAGGCATTGCTTAAGTGCCT
>JAHDCN010000193.1 GCA_020629815.1 Verrucomicrobiota bacterium | reverse complement strand
TATGCGCGTTTTTTCCGCGTATTTACGTCACTTTGAGGAGGGAAACGGGTCAATTATCTTTGCCCTCGAAACACACCTTTATGATTCAGCGCCCCATACCGATCACTTTTCAGCATCGAGTCGCTTTTACCCACGATGCTTTTGATCCGAAGAACCATACGCTGCGGGATTTGATTGCAGAATCCTGTGAGTTTGGTGGTGCCTCGAAAGTATTGGTGCTACTGGATTCCGGGGTCGCCGAAGGGAATCCGGAATTGCAGGATCGCATCAGCGCCTACTGCTCCACCCACGCCGAGACGATCAATCTGGTCACCGAGCCAATGGTTTTGACCGGGGGTGAGGATTGCAAAAACGACTGGTCGCTGGTGGAAAAAATCTGGCAAGCAGTGGAGTTTCACAAGATTTGCCGGCACTCCTACATCATCGCAATTGGGGGAGGGGCCTTCATCGACTTAACCGGCTTTGGCGCTTCGACGGCTCACCGCGGCATTCGCATGGTGCGCATGCCAACGACGACACTCAGTCAGGGCGACGGCGGAGTCGGGGTGAAAAACGGAGTGAACTACTTTGGCAAAAAGAACTGGGTCGGAACCTTTACCGTGCCGTTCGCTATCGTGAACGATCTCAATTTTCTGCAGAGCCTGCCCGAGCGAGCCTGTCGGGACGGTATTATCGAAGCGATTAAAGTAGCTCTGATTCGAGACCGGAAATTTTACGAATACATCTGCGATAACGCAGAGGAACTGGGCCGACTGGAAACTCACCCGCTGGAAACGACAATTCGGCGCAGTGCGGAGAATCACGTCGATCATATTGCCACGAGTGGTGATCCGTTCGAATACGGCTCGGCTCGCCCGCTCGACTTCGGTCACTGGGTGGCGCACAAGCTGGAGCAGATCTCTGATTTTGCCGTCACTCATGGCGAGGCGGTAGCCATCGGCATGGCGGTCGATCTGATCTATTCAGAAAAAATCGGTCTGCTGAAGCGGGATGAGGCGCTCGGTATTATTGACCTGATTGAAACCGTTGGTTTTGCGACGTGGTCAGACCATTTGGATCAACAGCAGCATGGCAAGCCGGTAATTCTGGCCGGGCTGGAGGAATTTCGCGAACACCTCGGTGGAAAATTAACCATCACCCTGGTGCCGGAGATCGGCAGAAAACTGGAGGTCAATGAGATGGATGAAGCCGCGATTTTGGCCGCTTTGACTGAATTGCGGGCCCGGTCTGCCAATCGCGTGACGAGCTGAAGTTCCTCCGATTCGGACAGAATTTTGGATTGAAGCTGTGCGAACCAAACGCATAGTGAGGGAGAGAAACGAACTTATGCCGACCTACGATTACCATTGTGCTACTTGCGAAAAAACTTTCGAAGTTTTTCAGTCGATGAAGGCCCGTAAACTCTCCAAGTGCCCAGACCCGGATTGCGATGGCAAGGTGGAGCGTCTGCTTGGCACCGGCGCGGGTATTATTTTCAAAGGATCTGGATTCTACGAGACCGATTACCGCAGCGATTCATACAAAGCGGCGGCCAAAGCAGACAAAGCTGGTTCGAGTAAATCTGATTCGAAAAAATCGGACAGCAAAAAGAGCAGTTCGAAGAAATCCAAATCAAAACCCAAGGCGAAGTCCTGAAATAACCCTGTTTTCTTATGAAGCCTCATCGTCGAAAAAGAAAAAAATCAAAACCGGCAGAAGCGGCACCTGCGGAGCCGATTGCCGAAGCAGCTCCGGCTGAACCGGCACCGATTGATCCTGTGGAATCAGCACCCGCTGCGGGTGTTTACGATGAGGTGGCTCCGACACCGCCAGCTCCGGCAGAACAACCCGTCGCACCATCTGCCCCTGTTGAGCAGGTTCCAACCGAGCCTGCCCCGGCAGCAGGTGTATATGATGAGGTGGCGCCCGCACCTCCAGCGCCGGCAGCACCAGCCGAACAAGCCCCAGTCGCACCGCATCAACCTGCAGCAGAACAGGCTCCGCCTCAGGCAGATTATTCGGGGGTATACGATGAATCTTTGCAACCACCACCGCCCGCCCCCGAGCCTGAGCAGCCGGCAGCTTCCGCCGGGGTTTATGAGGAATCCGTTCCTGCTCCGCCTCCGGTTGATCCGAATGCAGGAGCAGCTCCCGCCGCCGCGGCAGGTGCAGCAGCAGCTGGACCGACGATGCGCACTCGGGGAAGTCGCCGTGGACCCAACTCCATTTCCACCAGCACTCGTCGAGGTGCGCCAAGGCGAAAGGTAAATACTCCTGCAGATAGCAAGAAAGGCTCTCGACGTCCCGGCTACGGTGGGCGACCAAACAAATACAATGCACCGGCACCGAAAGAAAGTGTTTCCATATTTTCTGTGCTGATGGGGGTTGTTGCCATTGGGCTTGTGGTTCTGGTCGGAATGTTTTTGGCTCCGAAGAATCTCTCCTTTATCCAGGGCTACCCGGCTGCGAATGCGATGAGTGGCAACGGAGGAAAGCCGCGAAATTTGCTCGCCGAAGGACAGGCCGTCATGAACAAGGCAGGCGCTGGGACCCTCACCTACAGCGAGGAAGAAGTGAATCGCTACTTGAACCAGCGTTTGAATGGACAACAGGGCGGTATTCTCGGCGCACTGGTGAAATTCAAAGGCGTCTACGTCGACCTCGATCAGGATATGGCGGAGTTTTACATCGAGCGTTCGATGCTTGGCTTGCCTTTGACAATGAGCAGTCGAGTCAAAGTGCAGCGCTTCCGTGGCGAAGTGATGTGGAAGGCTGCTGGTGGCACAATTGGCAAGTTCAACATGAACAGTCGGCAGCTTCAACCGATCGTCCGGGCATTTACCGGAGCACTGGTTAATCTCGAAGACGAAATCGATCTGCTAAATCACATGGCGGATGTGAAGTTCGAAAAGGACAAGATCAAACTTGTGGTTACCCCGGGCTAAGACTTCCAGAGTTCACTTTTCGCGCGCCGCTTTCACGGCGCGAAAGGCATTCAGTAAGCCGGCACCGAACTCTGTGTCATGCCCCGGCTGACCAAGGTCGGTGCAGGTTGATTGCAGAAGCTCTCGAATCTGCCAGAAGTTTAAGTCAGGATTCGCATCCAGCATCAGAGCCGCGACACCTGCGACGTGTGGGCCGGAAAAGGAGTTTCCCTGCGGTCCGACGATTGGTTTTCCCTTCTCACCCTTGAAACGTTTTCCATCCGGAACCAGCCAGGTCGGATAACCACCAAAGAAAGCGGTGACGTCGGGCTTGATCAATGGGGCCGAGGGCGGGTAGTCCCGGTAGAAGGGAACATCATTCCAATAGACCGGTCCCCGGCTGGATTGAGAGGCACGGTTGCCATCTTTCGTGATACCGGCTGCGGCAATTACAGACGGAATATCCTTTGGCATGCCGATCTGCTTTCCTTCCGGTAAACGACCAAAATTTCCCGCTCCACCGAGAGAGACGATCCCCATGCAGGCGAGGTGATCATGGGCGGTTCGATACAGTCCACGCCAGGGGCCCAGTGGGCGATTGGCAATCATGTAGCTCATCGAGAGAATATCGGCCCCGTTTTCGACAGCATATTCGTAGGCGGCCAGGCTGCCAAATCCACGCAACATCATAAATCGGGCGCGGGGAGCGACACCGGTGATGATTCCCTGTTCCGGTCGTCCAACCATGATTCCGGCACAGGCAGTGCCGTGAAACTGATGACGATCATTGATCACCTGAGCTGAATTGGTAAGGAAATCCCAGCCGAACAGATCGTCAGTCAGGCCGTTTCCATCGTTGTCTTTGCCGTCGATCTCCTCATCTGGATTTTTCCAGAGAGCCCGGGTGAGCGCAGGCAGGTCCTGCAGCCCGGTATCCAGCACTGCGATCAGAACACCTTTGCCTGTGGCATTGAATTCGTGCCAGGCACGGTCTGCTTCCAACTTTTTCAAGTTCCATGGGATCGTGATGCCGTCGAGCTGCAGGGGAGTTTCGGTATCGTCCTGCCACTCTTCCGCTGTGCTGCGATAGGCTGGTTCGACTTTCGGTCTTACATTCTGTGATCGAGGTGCGCCTGCTCGCTGGAGATACACGTATTCGACCGCTTCGTTCCTCGATAGTTGAATGGCTGACTGTCCGTTGGCACGGGCGGAGAATCCAGCAACCACCCAGTGGTGGGATACTTCGCTGAGTCCTCCGCTTTTCTCGAGCTGCGTGACTTCTGCTGACGTAGCTTCCCTGCCTTTTGCAGCACGCGACCTCAGTTCCTCTTCAACCATTTCGCGCAGGGTATCCCGATCGGTGGCCTGATGCTTTTCGCGAAAGGCTTGATAGCTCTCACTTGTCCCGGCGAGCTGACCTGCGAAGCGAACAAAGATTCGGTAGGTTCGATCCGGATCTGTGATGGCAGGATCGATTCTCTCGTCTTCAGCTTGGGAAAGAAATGAGAGGAGAGCGAAGAGGCAAATTACAAGGAACCGCAGCATAGAAATCCACCGATGGCAAAAATGAAATCATTGCTGATCAGCCAGCAGGAAGTCGAAGATCGTTCCGCGCATCTCGCGCTTGAGTTCTTTGATCGAGGCAGGAATCACACCAGAGCCTCCGAGCAGGACGATCCCCATATTCTCTAAATCCTTAATCACATTGATATCAGTGACCTGCTCACACTTGGTGAGATTCAGTTGAATCAATTCCTTCATTTTTGACAGGTCGCTCACGTCAGTCAGAGTTTCGCAACCAGTGAGATCCAATTGCTGTAACCCGGGCGAATTGCCGAGCCCTTTGATCGAAGTCAGTTTCGGGCAGTAGGTGAAGCCCAGATAGTTGGTCAGGCCGGTGGGTAAATTCTCGATCGACTCGAGGTTGGCGCAGGCTTCGACATGCAGCTCAGTGAGCCCGCTCATTCCGGAGAATACCGACAAGTCCTTGAGACTCGATTGACCACCCAGTCGGAAAATTCGCAGCTCGGACATTTTCCCAATTTCGGAAAAATCCTTCAGCTCCACATTGCGAATATCGAGGACGACCAGATTCTTCAGCGCATCCAAACCGCTGATAGTTTCCAGCGCGCTGCAATTGCTGACATCCAGATCAGTGAGCTGACCAAGAGTCTCCAGTCCCACAATCGATGTCATTTTGGCACAGCCGTCAGCGTAGAACTGCTCCAGCTTGCTACAGTTGCTAAGGTCAACCGATGTCAGCTCGCGACAACGGCTGACATAAAGATTGGTGAGGTTGGGAAGATTCTGCAGTGGGATTTCTTTGAGCGCCAGGCAACCGCTGGCATCGATTGTCGATAGCTCGGGAAGATCCCGCAGCCCGGAAAAATCCTCTACTGCTGCAGAGTCTGTGAGTATCACTTCATTGAGCTCCGGCAGCCCCGAGATGCCTTCGAGCGATTTCAATTTGGGGCAATCGATGGCGATGATCGATTGCAGAGCGGTCAGGCCTTCAGCACCCCGAAACGATTCGAGATTGTTACACCCGGTCAGGTCCAACACGGTGGGGGTGGTAAATTTGTTAAGCAGGGCGGTGAACTCTGTCAGGTCTTTCAGTCGGTCGCTGTCGCAGCCGACGGAAATATTATCTTCGCTGATAACGATTTCCGCCTGATAGACTTCGCGGAGTGTCTTTTCCGCCGTTTGACGCTCGTTTTTCTTCCACAACAGAAAGATCACCGCGAACGCAGCTACTGCGAACACGAACACAACCAGACGTGCGTAATCTCTCATGCTCACCTACAGAATAGCTCCGAATCGCAATAGCGAAACCGGAATATGAAGCGTAATTGGGGATAGTAA
>JAHDCN010000192.1 GCA_020629815.1 Verrucomicrobiota bacterium | reverse complement strand
AGCTCGCTCGAAATGACAGTAGTTGCTTTTCCGGCAAGGAGATCAGCGCGACGCGGGTAAAGGCAGAAGCGGGCCAGATTGGCCCAACTGCTTTGTTCTTCGCTTTCAGACGAAATACAGCGGGCAGGAGTGCCCGCACCCCAGGCATCGTCATTTCGACGAGGCACGAGGAGAAATCTCGCGTATGGCTTTCACTGTAGGTAAAGGCGAAGTCGAAGGCTTCGATGTCGACTTTCTGGCAGATGACAGGCATTCGACCTGCGCGAGATCTCTCCCTCGCAAGCTCCATCGAGATGACGATGGGTGAGCGCCCCGCTATTCTACCGT
The DNA here is from genome assembly GCA_020629815.1 of Verrucomicrobiota bacterium. Taxonomy (GTDB): domain Bacteria; phylum Verrucomicrobiota; class Verrucomicrobiia; order Verrucomicrobiales; family DEV007; genus Arctic95D-9. Next base: position 5,462 of record JAHDCN010000192.1, on the reverse strand, counting down.
TCTCACCGGTAAAATGGTCTTAGTTCCTCAAACCTGATCTTTCACATTTCGCTACATTTGCGGGTTGACTTAAAATATAATTTCCATTATTTTTATGGTAATTATGGAATCCGTGTTACCAATTGAAGAGGACGACCCAAGAGTGACCCGTGCTGCGCTGCTCAGTTTGGGGTTGGGTATCCTGTCGAATTTGATCCTGCCGATCATTGGGTCGATTCCAGCGATTTTCTTCGGTCTTGTGGCACTGAAGCGGATCAAGCACAGCAGTGGGGAGAAATCGGGACGCATGGCTTCGCTGGCGGGAATCTTTCTGGGAATCAGTGGGATCTTCGTCGGCATCATCCTTCTGAAGACATTTCTTTTCCCTGCTACGAATCATCACGCTGCCGAAGCCAATCAAATGGCTCAGATGGAAAAGGCCCGGGTTGTAATCATGGCTTGTGAGGACTACGCGATTGATCACGACGGAAATTTTCCCGAAAAACTTGCAGATCTTTCCCCTGATTATCTCAAAGACTCTTCTGCGCTCACTTGGCGCAGTATCACCGGTGAAGAAATGCCTTTTCGCTATTTTCCCGGCGCTTCCAAGCTCAGCGCGCAGAATCGCTACGTCATTGCCTCACCTATGGTAGAAGGTAAGAAGCGGGTAGTCGGGCTGGTGGATGGGACGGTTGAAGCAATCAAGGAAATCGAATTCCGTGCACCGAAGTAGCGCTATGCTTCGGCAAAATTTGGAATTCTCTTTCCCCATCCGTGTGGCAGGCGTAAGACATAACGATGTCACAGCCGAAAAGCGGAGTTCTCGAAACGATACAGGATCTGGAAGATTCGGTGATTAATCGCTTTTGTGCGATATCCCGTCGACACGCCTGTATTTTGCCCTGGGTAGGGGAAACGGTGGAATTCGACGCGTTGGAAGAGCAAATCCGGGAGCGTATCTGCTTCTACGAGGCCAGAGGATACTACTTGTTTCAAGAGCCCTATATCGAGCATCAGCCGGTGCACAAGAGGTTGCGGGTTCATCTCACTTTCCGCCCGACGGAAAACAACGCGTAGTGCGTACCCGCTTATTCTTCGTCGGCAAGAATCTCCAGAGTGAAACCACCTACGGGGTCATCATCATCGCCGGGATAGATCCAGTCATTCAGCTCACCCATTTCGATGGTGACCTCAGACCCGCGATGAACGGACAGTAGCTCGTGGGGGTCATTCATCAGGATTCCTTTGATTTGACCGTTGCTGATTTCGGTCACCGTCACCCACATGAACTCGGACTTATTGCCTTCGGTGAACTCGGCCTTGATGATGAAGCGCTCGCTGTCTTCCGGTTTCCGTTTTTCGAATGCAGTGACAAACTCCGGCCAACGCGCGATTGCTTTGTCCACCGCAGCGGCCATTCGCGGGTCATCATCTGCGACTTCGATAATCGGCTCAAAAGTCGGTTCCTCGAAAATCTGCAGCGGATCCTTGCTGTTCAGCTTATCGATCAAGGATAGATCGAACTCATTGCAGCGCTGCAGCTCGGGGCAGTAGACCGCGAGACAATCGGGGCCCGCCATTGCTGCCATAATCTTTCCAATGACTGAATAGGCATGACGGGCGACTTCGGGATCGTGGCTGTTCTCGTCCATCAAATCCACAGACAGCCAGGCCCGGTGGCTTTCGACAGCAGAGCGCAGCCGCTTATCGCGAATCGACTCCTGAGCAAATGCCTTCGGATCAGCGATATACGGAGCATGGGAAACCAGAACGCTGAAAAGGCCTTCGGGAATCCGAACCATAAAGTGCTGCACCGGTTGGAACGGGTTATCCTCAAATTGCGGCGGAGTGAACTGCAATACGAAATACTCCGCCTCGGGGTCACTCTTTTCAAAATCGACACCGATCGCACTGGCCACACAGTCGCGGATCGTTTCCTCTTTGGGGTCGCGTGCTTCAGATAAAAAATACACCAGGGAAACCAGAGACTCAGGATCGCGATCCGGATCGGTTTCCTCCGGCACCGCAGCAGTGGACACTGCTTGCGGCTTGATCGAGTTGAGCCAGCGAATCAACTCAATACCGAACCAAACCACAGCCCCTCCCAGCGCGATAAAGCCGAAAACCGACATGCTTTTCCACAGCAAAAGGACGAGCAGAGCCACGAGGATGACTGCGGGAATAAATGGAAATGCACGGAGGTTTTTGCCCATACGGATTGGTGAGAAGGAACTCGTAAAAGGTGGAAGCATCGGCCACGATGCGTGGCAGGCAAGCAGGTGATTGCACTTTTTCCGGTTACTTTTTGCGGGCAATTGCCTCAAAAACAGCTCGATCCTCACCTCCGTTATCGGTTTTTCGTCCGATGGAGGCGGGGTTTAGATAGCCCTCCCAGGTAGCTCCCTTTTTCTCACTGACCGGGTAGACAGGCTGCTTGATGAACACCGGGTGTGGAGAAAACGACACCATTGATTTCTTTGGCGGACCTTCCCGGTCCAGGCCCAGAGTCGATTTTACCGTAGTAGGAGTGAATACAATTTTTCGCGCCCGGACCAGAGCATATTGCTGCCCATCCAGCGAGAGGATTTCGGCAACTACAGGCACCCATTTCTTTTCAGCCAACTGATAGATCCGGTGATGGTCCGCCTGCGCCGCCATTTCCGCTTCGTGCTTCTGCTTCTGAAAAAACAGGTCCTTGCGAATGCGCCGCTGCGTTTCGAGGTCGGTCTTGTATTTCTTCATCGCGACCACGGGGTCGAAATCATACTGCGCCTGGATTTCGCTGGAGAGATCGAACAGCGAAACTCGAGCCATACCTTTTGCATGACGGAAAATGAGCGCGTCCTCCTCCTGTTTTACTACGTAGCACTGGAGGAAAGTTCGGTTATCACGCGTCTTCAACTCAGCAAAGTCTGGCTTTTCTTTTTTCTCAGCGATCGACGGCGCGGCAATCAAAAAAAGAAGCAAAAGCCAAATACAAAGAAGAGCTCGAACCATAAAGTGGAATCAAGAATGACAGATTTACCAAACTGTTGCAACTTTTGCGAACAGCATGGGTTATATGTAGAAACAGCATGAGAAACCACGCCCTTTTTCTTACGACCATTTTGGTTACCGTATTTGCCGGATTCCTTTCTTCTCCGGTTTCGGCGCAGGATAGTGATAAAAAAGAAGCAATGAAAAAGCGCCCGCCCGGTAAAGGTGGGCCGGGCATGCACGCTGGTTGGGAGAGCCTTTCACACGAAGAGCGCGAGCAACTGAAAAAGGCGTTGGGGGAAATTTGGACTGATCCGGGAGTGATTTCAGCCAGGGAAGAAGTTCATGTCGCAGCCGGCAATTATCAAAAAGCTCTCAAATCTGCCATGTCGAAGTCGAACCCGAAAGTAGCGGCTCTGATGTCCCGGGTTCAGAAAAATAACGAGGGGAGTGTAAAGCAGTTCCTCGGCAGTCGACCGCGTCCACCCGGGGGGGCATTTCCCCGGGAGCGATCCATCGAAGATTTGCTCAAAGGGTCGGCCGAGCACTGGAGCAAACTTTCCGATGAGCAGAAGCAGAAAGTGACCAAAGCCCGCGAGCAGGCGAGCCAGGATGAAGATGTGAAAGCTGCCATGGCTGAATTGGGCAAGCTCAGAGGCCAGGAGGAAGCCTTTCGCAAAGAGCGCCTTGGCAGCTACATGAAGCTGCGGCAGGCGTATCACAAAGCTATGGTAAAAGCTGACCCCGAAGTCGCGAAACTGTTGCCAAAAGGCAAAGAAGGAATGCGCGGTCCCAAAGGCGGACCAAAGGGTGGCAAAAAGGGCAGCTAATCAGTGATCGGGAAAATCCCAACCTTCGCAGTCACGCCCCGTCGAGATAATCGGCGATTTCCTCGAGAAACGTATCCAGGTAGCGCTCGGCTTTGACCTTGCCGATTCCCTGAATCTTCATCGCGTGGTCGCGCGTCGTTGGTTGCAGTCGGGCCAGAAATTCCAGCACCTGATTGGAAAAAATCACGTAGGCAGGGACCCCGCCGGCTTCCTTGGCCAGGCGGGAGCGAACGGCCCGTAAGCGCTCAAACAGTTCCTCGTCCAGTTCGGTTTCTTCCAGGCCGGCTTCTTTGAGGATCGCCTCTGCGTTCGGACGTTTCTTATCTGCCTTGGTCAACTGTTTGCGATCGGGCCAGTCGAGACGGAAATCATCGTTGCCCTGCATCACATCGGCTCCGCGCCGACTCAGAGTGAGCAGGGGATACGGTGTCTTGCGTGTGATCAGCAGTCCGCTTTTCTCCAGCTCCTCGAGCAGAGCAAACACATAGGCCGAGCCCTCTTCTTTCAGAATGCCGTAGGTGGAAAGCGTATCCAGATAGGTGTTGGAAAGGTCCCGGGAATGACTGCCGGTCAGCATCTGGACGATTTTGCCTTTGCCGAAGCGGCCCTCCCATTCGCCCGCCGGAGTTTTCCCCGAAGCCCGGGCCACACCGCTCAGGGCCTTGCGAACTACCAGAAATTCCTCCGCCGTTGGTTTGCGCTTTTCGCTGACGTGGCCGTCCCGACAGGTATCGCAGCTGCCGCAATTGGATGCTTCCTCAACACCAAAATAATCGAGGATAAACGCCTGCCGACACTGCTTGTCCTCATAGCAAAAATTGATCACTGCATCCAGCTTGGAGCGGTCTCTCCGCTCCTTCTCCGCCAGCGCCGCGTGATCGATAGCCAGATCGCGCGGATCCAGATCCGGCTGCGTCAGGCGAGTGCCACGAATGCGTTGGCCGGGAATGTTGAAGCGCTCGATGTAACCCGCCCGCACCAGATAGGAAATCGCGCTGCTCACCTGCATGGTGTTTTTCAAATCGATACAGGCCGCGAGGTCCTTGATCGACATCGTGATCTGTCCGTCCGACTCAGCGTAGTGCTGCAGCGCCCGATACAAATCGAGGATCGTTTCGTAGGTGGGATTGTTGCCCTCGATGAAAAATTCCTGCGTTCGTGTGTCGGCGTAGTTGAAAAGCAGCTCACAGTGAGACGGCTCGCCATCACGCCCGGCCCGGCCGGCCTCCTGATAGTATGCCTCGATGCTGCCCGGCACTTCGAAGTGAGCGACAAAACGCACGTCCGAGCGGTCGATCCCCATGCCGAAAGCATTGGTCGCCACGGCGACATCCTTGGTTTTATCGATAAACACATTTTGCGCCCAGGTGCGATCTTTGTCCTCCATGCCGCCGTGATAGGCGACCAGTTTCACCCCGAGATCACCGAGCGAGGCACTGACTTCTTCCACCTTCTTGCGCGTCGCGCAGTAGATGATTCCCGTTTTGTGCTCCTTCACCAGCCGCTGCAGCCGCTCGTATTTCTCCCGGTTACCCGCCACATGAGTGACTCGCAGGCTCAGATTTGGACGCTCGAATCCGCTGATTGAGACAAACGGCTCGCGTAGCTTCAGCACCTCCAGAATGTCTTTGCGTACCTCCGGTGTAGCCGTGGCGGTAAACGCTGCAGTCTGCGGAA
>JAHDCN010000191.1:4649-5790 GCA_020629815.1 Verrucomicrobiota bacterium | reverse complement strand
TATCCATAAGTTTCTTCCTGGTTTTTCAATTCGCGCTGAACGCATTCTCGAAGCGCAGCTCGCAGCCGCCCCACCAGTTTGTAGAGACTGTTCGCCGTTCGGTTCGTGGCTTCTGCCAACTCCTTCACCCCGCCGTTCCGCATGCAGGCAGCCAGAACGAGTTCCCGCTGTTCGGCAGTCATTTTCTGCAGGCAGCTTTTGAGCGCCTTTCGTTCCCGTTCCAACTCTTCGCCAGTTGAGGGCACCGCTTCATTGGCGAGAAGTTCCAGGGTCTCTTCGCTCAATACGAGGCGATCTCGCGCCGCATTGCGTCGAGCTCGCAGCGCTTCGTATCGTACAATGACCCGGGCCCAGACGAAAAAGTCTTCCTCCTGTTCAAGCTGATGCAGTTTCTTCCACATCACCACGCTGGCTTCCTGCAGCACATCGTCCACCGCCGGCCAGTTCGGCAACAAGCCACGCGCATAGACACGCAGATCCCGTTCGTGTCGCACGAACAGGCGCATGAAATCTGACTGGTCTATGGGAGCGTTAGGCATGCCTCATCTAAAGACTTCCGGTTCCGGCCCGACCTGCCAAAGTTTTTTTGCCGGAAATGCGAACAAATAGGACTGAGAATTCGCACATGATTTTTCGAAAAGGCCGGAGGCCTTAGAAGAAGGTAGCCGGTGTCGCCGTGAGCCCGAGGCGAACAAGGCACCGGGCCAATGGTTTGAAAATATTATCGAGTCCCGTAGGGCGAAAGAACCGGGAATGTATTGTTGCGATGATGCTCTCGATAAAGGCAGCTCGTGGATTCTATCGCCCCTACCGGGACTTGAATCAATTCGAGGCCCCTAACCGGTGGCTTGTTCGCCTCGGGCTCACCTCTCCACCGGCTACCATCTCATCGAGGCTCCGCCCCTCGTTTCTACGCTAAGTATAATCGAACCAACAGGGTTGCCTCGACGAACATACCCTATTGGACATTTCGCACAAAATTTTAGCGAGGGCTTGAAGCGGGCTGAAAGTCCTCCAGCACAAAGGGCAGGGCTTCAGCCCTGTCTACCTTGGGCAACATATTTTGGCGGCCTGTAAGGTCGCAAGCAAATCGATGATTCCTTGAACGCTCGCAGGCCGGACATTCTCAGTCGTCTTTTTT
>JAHDCN010000191.1:0-4549 GCA_020629815.1 Verrucomicrobiota bacterium | reverse complement strand
GCCTGCATGGCCGAATTGGAAACAGCTATGCCATCAGCACCGAGAGCGAGTGCTTTGGCAAAATCCGTGTGGGTGCGAAGGCCACCGGTGATAATCAATGTCACTCTTCCGCTCGCTCCAATTTTGTCCAAATGATGCCGCGCACGGGCAAGAGCGGGAATGGTCGGCACGGAAATGTGATTGCGAAACAACAACGGAGCGGCGCCGGTTCCCCCACCCCGTCCATCGAGAATGATGTAGTCGGCTCCGGCAGCCACGGCGAAGTCGATGTCACGCTCGATATGTTGAGCGCTGAGCTTGTAGCCGATCGGAATGCCACCACTGACCTCGCGTACGCGGGCAGAGAAATTGGCGAAGTCTTCCACTGTATTCAGATCGGAAAAGGTCGGCGGTGACACTGCGGGTTCGCCTTCCGGAATCCCTCGAACTTCAGAGATACGACCGGTGTTTTTGTTGCCCGGCAAATGACCGCCGGTTCCGGTCTTGGCACCCTGACCGCATTTGAAGTGGAACGCCTGAACGCGGGACAGCAACTCTTCTTTGAAGCCGAATTTGGCCGAGGCCAATTCGTAGAAGTAGCGGCGGTTGGCTTCCTGCTCATCCGGTAGCATGCCGCCTTCCCCGGAGCAGATACCCGTCCCGGCGAAGTCGGCACCTTTCGCCATCGAGACCTTGGCTTCCTCCGACAGCGCGCCGAAACTCATGTCACTGACAAACAACGGAATCTTCAATTCGAGTGGTTGCTTCGCCTCCGGGCCGACGATCAACTCGGTGCCGACGGGCACATCTTCGAGAAGCGGTTTGGTTGAAAGCTGAGCGACCATGAACTGCATGTCATTCCAGTCGGGAAGCTCCGAACGTGGAACCCCCATTGCCCCCATCTCTCCGTGGTGCCCCAGCTTGCTCAAACCTTCCCGCGCGAGTTGATGGATGAAAGCCACGGTCGGTTCTTCCGGCGTTGGCTCTGGCTCGGGCATGGCGTCGGCATCGCCACTGTTCTCGATTCTGAACTCCTGCCCGACTTGGTCAGCAGGAATCTTGGCGTGGGTGCCATCACAGAACGGAGCATTGCCGGTTTGCTTGCACTGGCACAGGTAGGCTTCGCCGTCTTCTTCGGCGACAAAGGACTTCGGCACAAAATCGGTTCCTTTGTGCGATCCGTCACAGAACGGTTGGCTGGCTGATTTTCCGCAGGCGCAGAAGTAGTATTCTTCTCCGGCTTTCAGGTCGACTGGGATGGGTTTGTTGTCGGCAACAGTAGGTTTGCTCATAATGGTGGTATCGATTGGATTGATAGACGGAATGATTCAGACGGCTGCACGGTTCAACAAATTGATGAACTTTTCTCTCCCCGCCCAGAGCAGCCAGGCTGAAAGAACGGCGACGAGGATGACCGGAGGCTGAAGCAATCCGCCTTTTGCCATGAAGGTATTGAAGGCAAGGATATTGACCACAATCGGCCCGATGATCAGCAGACCGAAATTTCGCGTTTTCGGAATTGCGACGAGAATGCCGCCGATGATTTCCAGCACTTTGATGAATGCGAGGTAGCCCGTTCCAAACATGGCTCCCATGAATGCCGCTGCCGGAGTGCCTTCCGGTGGTGACGGCGTCGGCAGAAACTTCAGGAAAAAGTTCAGTCCGAAGACAACGAAGACCAGGCCGAGAAGGCCTCCTGCGATTAGCGTGATTTTGTTTTGCATAGATTGTGTGAATTAGAAATTTGTAGAATGGATTGGTAATCCGTCTCGATGCCGTGAGAGCGGACGGATTGCCAATCCATCCTACTTTCACGAGGGCAATGACGAGTTTACGAAAGTCGAAACACAAGAACCTTACTGTCCTCCGCTGCCTCGATCGCGAAGCCTTCCGGTGCGTCTTCAATTGCGAGACCATCAGCAGTTTCCAGCGTTTCACCGAGAACGTTGACCTTTCCTGAAATGACCTGCACCCAGGCGTGAGGCATTTTTTCTGAAGCGCCCACCTCCACGCTCTTGCCTGCATCCAACTGACCGAATGAAATCTCGGCATCCTGCCTGATCTCGGTCGATCCGTCTCGGCCATCGCCGGAATACAGCAGAGTGAGATCGTTCCTTGCAGCCATCTCACTGAGCGGCTTTTCCATGTAACGCGGCTCGCCACCCGGTTCATTCGGGTGAAGCCAGATCTGGTAGAGATGAGTCCGCTCGGTTTTCGACGGATTGAACTCACTGTGTTGAATCCCACTGCCCGCGCTCATGTATTGCAGGTTGCCCGGCTCAAGAACCGCACCGTTACCCAGGCTGTCTCGATGTTCCAGTTGCCCATCGATCACATAGGTGAAGATCTCCATTTCGGAATGAGGATGAGTCGGAAAACCACCGCCCGGCTGGATGATATCGTTGTTCATCACACGTAGCGACTGGAAGCCCATGTGGTCGGGATCGAAGTAACCCGAAAAAGAAAAAGTGAACCGAGCCTGCAGCCAGCCGTGGTTAGCGGAACCACGTTCATTGGCAAATCGTTTGGTCGTTTTGGGCAATTCCTGTGTTTTCATGATCCGACTTTGCACCGAATTCGAAACCCGCTCCAATACCTTGATCTTGTGAAGGTATGCATTTTAGTTATACCTCAATGGAACTGCGACACCTACGCTACTTCGTGATGGCGGCTGAAGAGGAAAACATTAGCCGCGCTGCTCACCGGTTGAACGTTTCCCAGCCTGCGGTTTCGCGACAGATCAAGGATCTCGAAGAAGAACTGGGCTTACCTCTGTTCACCCGGGAGCCCAACGGACTGAAGTTGACCGAAGCGGGCACGACCGCGCTTTCCCACGCTCGCGAAATTCTCCGCCGTTCAACAGCCATGGCACAGGCGATGACTGCTTTTGCCAACCAAAGCAAATCCGTGTCTATCAAGGTTGGCTTTCTGCCTACGGCGTTACCGGGCTTTCTCGCGGAAGCGATGCGCCGGATGAACCAGAGTCACTCTGACGTGTGCGTGCAGATTTTTGAGATGTCTCCGAAGCAACAAGAAGACGCGCTTCGAAAAGGTGAAATTGATCTCGGTCTCATCGGCCAACCTTCACAGGCGGCCAAGCAGGAGTTTCATTGCGAAGTGATTCGTCGCGTTGAAATGGCGATGGTTGTTCCCGACAATCATCGACTCGCTCAACGCAAAACGGTTTCGCTCGACGAGTTTGCTGAAGATGGATTCCTGACGCTCCACGGCAGGAATTTTCCCGACCGACCGAAGATAATGGCCGAGCTCTTTGAACGAGCTGGCATTTCGCCTGAAATCATTATGGAAGCTTCCGGCATCACCGAGCTGCTCGGGCTGGTTGGTTCCGGAGCCGGAGTTGCCCTGGCACCGGCCGATCTCGACCAATTGCCACACTCCGGCGTAAACTTTCTCAAGCTCAAAAAACCGAAGCGAACATTGCTTTTTTCATCTGCCCGGAGGAAAGGCGATGATACTGGCGTTATTGATCGGATGGTTGATCTGATGAAAGAGATAGTTGCCGGAATCTAAGACATCACCAACGCTTTGCCGACTATACTCTATTCGCAGGACGAATCTCAGAGGTGCAATGGCAATCTTTACTTCAGCAACAAGCCACGCAAAAACTCGTCCCGGCTAACTGCGGGCTTTGGTCGATCCTTTTCCCAATACTGAAGATGGCATTCGACTCCGACTTTCTTGCAAGCCTCCAGCATAATTTCTCCGAAGATCGGGCTGTGAATGCCATTGGAGGAACTCGTGGTAGGGAACTCGCGGTTTACGTTGTAGAAAAGATGCAGCGGCGGATCATCTTCGCTGAGATGAGTGATTGGCGAACACATCAACACCAATTCCTTATACTGTTCCCAGTTGTCCATCAACTCTTGTGCTGTTTCCGCTCCGAAAGGTTTGTAGGGCATCGGATTACCAAACGTTTTCTCGCCGATTTTTTCTTTGATCACGAACGGATTCATGGTGGTCTGCGCTCCCGCGACCATTGCGCCGGCAACCCGTGAGGAGAACCGTTCAACCGGATCTTTGCTGTCTGGATCAGCAATGTCATCATGCAATGCCACCAAAAGACTGGAGCAACCGCCAGCTGATCCACCCGTTAGCACGATTCGTTGTGGATCGATATTCCACTCCCCGGCCTTGGAACGAAGAAACTGAACAGCTCGCAAAGCGGCGTTAAGCATGGCGGGTTGCAACGCGCCTTCGTTCACTAAAGGGTAACTGATCGATGCCAGGTGAAACGGCTCGTCTTTGTAACTTTTTCTCGGTCCCTCGTCTTTCTTACCGCCCATCCAGCCACCGCCGTGGATCTGCAAGAGAACACCTTCAGGTTGATCTGCCTCAGACTGCCAGAAGTTCATCAGCTCTTTTTCGTGTGAGCCGTATTTCACATTCTCAAAGGTCGGCCCACCCGTTACCGGCTTTGGAGGCTCCTCCTCGGCAGGACACTCAAGAGCAAAAACCAACGTACAGAAGGGCAGTAAAAACAGAGGTAGCTTGGTCATAGAATTTTCGGCGGAACGGTAGCGGAAAGTCACAGCTTGGCTATCGGGAACTT
>JAHDCN010000190.1 GCA_020629815.1 Verrucomicrobiota bacterium | reverse complement strand
TCTATCGCTGCCGGGTGGCCTGAAAAATACCGGCCGCTTTGTGTAGGGTCTCCTGCCATTCCATTTCGGGATCCGAGTCGGCGACAATGCCTGCTCCCACGTGGAAATGGACTTCATCCGGTTCGACGATCGCAGTCCGGATCACAATATTGAAACGGCTCTCATCGTTGAAGCCGAAACAGCCGATGGTGCCGGTGTATAAGCCTCTTGGAGATTTTTCGACCTCATCGATGATCTCGCGCGACCGCTTTTTGGGTGCTCCGGTAATGCTGCCTCCGGGGAAGCAGGCTGCGACCGCTTCAATCGGGTTCACTTCCGGGCGCAGATTTCCCTCCACTGTAGAGACGAGGTGAAACACCTGAGCGTATCGTTTCAGGGCAAGCAATTCCGTCACTTGCACACTGCCAAACTCACATACCTGCCCCAGATCATTGCGCTCCAGGTCGGTGATCATGATCAACTCTGATATTTCCTTTGGCGAAGTTCGCAGGTCGTAGGCTGATTTCTCATCCTGCTCCTTGTCGCGAAACCTCGGTCGCGTGCCTTTGATCGGCGCGGTTTGAATGGTGCGGCCACTGATGTTCAAAAACAACTCAGGGGAGGAAGAAAGAACCACTCGCTCGTCTTCCTGAAGGTAAGCCGCATGAGGCGCCGGCGAGGCATGGCGCAATTGCTCATACAGCTGAAAGGATTGTCGAACACTGAGGGGCCGATCCAGTTTGGCAGAGAATCGATGGGCTAGATTGACCTGATAAATGTCGCCGGCGGCTATGTAGTCCCGGGCTTTCTGCACACCTGCGCAGTATTCCTTTTGATCGGTAGCCCCCTGGAATCTCAACTTCGGTGGGCAGGTCTCCTGAGCAGCGCCGCTGCAGTCGAAGTGTCGACTCAGATTGCCCCACTCAAACCACTGCCCGGTTTGGTGCTGGTAAATCAACATTTCCGGATAGCAGCCAAAGCGAAACGCCCCGTCATACTCAATTGAGCCGATCAGACCGCCCAGAGGAAATCCCAAATCCGGAGCCTGTTCCGCCGGGATGCGATGCTTCTCCCACGCTCTGGTCAGCATCGCGCGGTCTTTCTCCGAAAAGAAATCCCCCTCGAACACTTCCGTTGGATTCGCGGCGATGAGGGAAACTTTCTCACTCGATTCGGAACCGGGCTCTTCGGCGATGGAAGAATCGAGAAAGACAAGTCCGGGAAGGTGAAGGAGCCCCTTCGCTACCTCTTCAGGCAGCGCGTCTATCGATATTTCCTGTAGCAAACGGTTGGTTGTCGGCATGGGCAGGCGGTTACACCGGTAAGAAGACGAATGTCTACGCCACTTATGCAAAAGGGCAAAGTTTTCTTCCTAACCTTTTCGACTCAGCATTTCCCGTGACAAGTCACCTTGCCTTGGAACGATTCTTCCGCAAAACTGCCCTATGCTCGAAGTCCCGGAGACCCAAATGCTGATCGATTTGCTGGAAAAACGTCTGCAGATCATCGCCGACCACGATTTGCGCGAAAATGATCCGGATGAGCAACTTCGCCAACTTCAGGAAGTCTCGGAAAAGCTGGAGGAAAGCCACCAGCAGCTGCGGGAAAAGTTCTCTCCCCGACTGCGTCACTTTTTCGAAGGCTGCAGCTATCACAAGGCTCTGGATCTTCTAAAAAGTGAGCTGTCAGGATAAGTTTTTCAAAACTATTGGCACTGCAACTCGCTAATTTTCACGGCTTTCGGGATTTTTTATAAAAATTTAAGAAAACTTTACTATTTACCATTGCAAAAATTATAAAAGATTCTACCATTAGGTCGTTATTACGATAATTATTGACCCAATGAAAAATCTTCACCTGCTACTCGCCCTTACACTCGGGAGTCTGTGGTTTTCCCCCCAGCTGCAGGCCACAACACTCGAACAAGCCGTTTGCAACATGCTCGAATTTGAGCCGGAGCTAAACGCTGTCGAATACGATACTCTCAGCGCCAGAGAGGATCAAAAAGTGGCCCGTTCCGAGCTCCTTCCACGCATCACAGCCAACGCATCGGCCGGCTGGTCGAAACGCGACCGGGACTTGAACGGCATTACGCAGACAGGTGATTCACTTTTCCAGCGCCAGATTGGTCTTTCCATTCAGCAGCTTCTCTATGATGGCGGCACGGCGAAAAATAACGCTCTCGCCTCCCGGAACGCTCTGATGGCGCAGCAATACATGGAAAAGGGTATGATCGAGGATCGGATCGTCGATCTGGTAGAGGTTTACTACGAAGTTCTGCGGACTCGCCGCCAAATCGCTCTCGCCGAGCGAAACGTGGAAAACCACCAGCAAATGCGTGATTTGCTGAAAGAGCGGGTAGCCGCCGGTGGTAACCGCGCTGATCTGGCTTTGGTTCAGGGGCGTCTGGGGCTCGCTCTCAGCACATTGGCTTCCCAAAGACTTGCCTACAATCTGGCCGCCGCACGATTTGAGCGCCTGACCGGTCGCCAGCCCGGGTCATTGAAGCACCCCAGCAAGCCGAAGCTGCCATCCAAGCCCAGCTCTGTTGATTTGAGTAATAACCATGACTACCTCGCTGCCTGCGAAGCTCTCGAAGGCGCAGAGCACCGTGCCCAGGCTACCTACGGCCTCAACAAGCCCAAGTTTTACTTCGATGCAGGAGTCTCCGCTGGACGTGACGTCATTGGGATCGGCGGAACTGACAACGAAGCTCGCGCTCTCGTAGTCGGTAGTTGGGATCTCTATCGTGGTGGTTACAACAAGGCAGTTCAGGCCCGGGAACACTTCCAGGTTGGTAAATACGAAGAATTGAAACGGTCAGCTGACATTCAGCGTCAGTATGACCTCAACAACCTGTGGCAACAGCGGGTTGGTTCCATGTCTACTGTTGGTGCTCTGGAAAAATACGCCACCGAGCTTTCCAACGTAACTGTCGATTACGAAGAGCAGTTCAAGGTAGGCCGTCAGGAGCTTCAGAACATTCTCGACATTCAATCCGAGTTTTACACGGCCACATCTCAGTTGGTGGATGCGGAATTCGACATCAACACGACTGCATTCCGAATCCTCGGAGTTCAGGGGAAAGCAGCTCTGTTCATTCTCGGTGAAGACGGCTGCAAGAAGTGCTACGCAGGAACCGGAAAAGGTGTCGTTCGTTCACAGAACTGGACTCTGCACGGCAAAGCTGACCCAGACTGCCGTGTGCCAGTGACACAGCCTGAGCTGATGACTGGAAAATTCGACACTGACGGTCCCGGCGTAAGCTACAAATCACCCCGCCAAACTTACTACCACGAGCGGAACCAGCTTCCTGTTCAAGCAAGTGAAGACTGCGCCCCCAAAGGGAAACGCTGGGGACTGTTCAAGCGCCCGAAAGAGGGCATCTTCAAATAAGAGCTTTTCTTACCCCAAACTCACAAACAACAACTTTGCAGAACCCTCTCACTTCGGTGAGAGGGTTTTTATTTTGTACCGCGCTACCAACTGCTGAACCTGGGCAATCGGTAGCACATACGAGGCATGATAATCGGCCCGGGAAACAGCGATTCCAATCAGGTTCCCCTGCAAATCATAAACCGCAGAACCGCACTGTTCCGGTGAAAGCTGCAAATCGCTCGAATAAACCTCCGGAAACCCTTCCCTCTTTTCGCTCACTTTGAGTCCGATTTTTTGCCAGTGACTTTTCAATGCCTTCAGTGAGGCTTCATCTTCTGGTCGCGGCTCAGGAACACGAAACGCACCCGTAGTGACATTACCGGTGATCCATCGCCCCGGCTCAGCCAAAGCTCCGACAAAAGTTCCCACCACGACTTCAGCGTCACTCTTCCCTTCGGTATCGAGTTCTACACCAAATTTGATCACGGAAAGATCGCACCGCAAAATGGCGAGGTTATCCTCCCGGGACAAAACTTCGACCGTATCAACCGGGACTGACTCTCCCAGCAGCATCACCTTCTGAGGCTTCTCCCTGGCTTCAATCTGGTCCAGCGGCGCGACTAGGATTCCCTGCTTCGGAGCAATCACGGAGGCATGACAAATCAGCTCATTCTTTGGCGTCACTGCTCTGGCGAAACGATGAATGGCACGGTTCCGGATATCGGGCTGCTCAAAGATACGCCGAAGCTGCAGCTGCATTTCTGCTGCCGATTGAGCCGAAGCTGATAACTCGCCACGCATGCGGGCGACTTCACGGAGGCGCTTCGCTTCTTCCGGGTCATCGGTCTTGATAGTTGCGGTTCCATTTCGGATCATCTCCGAGAGGGACGCCCCTTTCTTTGTCGGTGCCTCCTGAGCCGGTAGTAAGTCGAATACCAGCAGACCAAAGCCGAGCAAAGGAATCACAGAGTAGTGGGAAACGGGAGGGCGCACTTTCACGCGCTACCGTAGCGTTTCACTGCAATTCCCGCAACTCCGGCCAAATCGAAAGGATCTGCTCAATCGAAACATGTGAAGCGAACTCCCCTCCCGAGTCCATACTTCGGTGAATCCCGCAAAGCTCCCCCTGGAGATTAAATAAAGGCCCTCCGGAATCTCCGGCGGTAATCCGGCAGGAGGTCTCCAAAATCCCATCATCAGGCCGCTCAAACCCAAACCCAATCCGAACCGGAGGTCTCGGACCAAATCGATAGCCGGAGGCATGACCGGATGCAATGAATGGCAAAACGCTCCCTTCGGCCCTCGGCGCATTCGCAGATTGAAACCTCGCTACAGTGACTTCCGGCACAACCAGCCCCTTCACCTGAACCAGAGCAACATCCAGATCTGCACTCATCCGAAGCACTTCTCCCTGACGAAAAATCTGGTCAGGGCAATACACCTCAAACTTTTCCTTTCCATCAGCAAACAAATGAGCAGCGGTCAGCAACAGACCGGACCGGGAAATCAACACACCACTCCCCTGCCGTTTGCTTTCGGTGCGAATCCCGACACAGGAACTCATTGCCGTCTTCGAGTGTTGCTGCAGGGTTTTCTGCAGCACCTCCCACTTAACCGGCACAGGGGTGCTTTTCTTCTTCTCCTGAGCTTTTCCGGCCATCCAGACCGAAAGGACGCATACAACAATCAAAGAGAACTGTGGGAGTCTCACCATTGGCTCTAAACCAAGCATATTCGGACACGACAAAGCAACCGATTCTTCCCAAAACGAAAAAACCCTGCCGGTCCATGACACGGCAGGGTTTTTCGAAAATCTGGAGCGCAGCTTAATTGTCCTTGCTGGCTTCCGCAATAATCTCCTCAGCCACATTTTTCGGGCAAGGCGCGTAGTGAGAAAACTCCATTGAGAACTGACCACGTCCGGACGTCATCGTCCGAAGGTCTCCGATGTAGCCAAACATGTCACTCAAAGGCGCTTCTGCCTTCACGCGGATACCGGTAGGGCCGGTCTCCTGTGAGCTGATCATTCCGCGACGTCGGTTCAAGTCACCGATCACATCACCAACGTGATCTTCCGGTGTGAACACATCGATCTTCATGATTGGCTCAAGCAATTGCGCCCCTGCTTTTGGCATGGACTGACGGTAAGCAGCTTTCGCAGCCAACTCGAATGCCACTGCAGAGGAGTCAACCGCGTGGTGAGCTCCATCCATGAGCGTCACTTTGAAATCGAGACAAGGGAAACCGGCGAGAACACCTTTTTCCTTGGAAAGCTTGAAACCCTTCTCAATGGCAGGCCAGTATTCCTTCGGCACGTTACCACCGACCACTTTTGACTCGAATTCAAAACCGTCGCCTGCTTCGAGCGGCTCGATAATGTAATCAATCTTACCAAACTGACCGGAACCACCGGACTGTTTCTTGTGAGTGTAGGAATCTTCGATGCGCT
>JAHDCN010000189.1:2677-5809 GCA_020629815.1 Verrucomicrobiota bacterium | reverse complement strand
CTGGTCAGCCGATGCCATTTATCGAATCGGTTCCTGTAGACCGGCCACTTTCCCCGTATGCGGCTTCCAAAAAAGCTGCGGAGGTGATGTGCCATTCCTATCATCATCTGTTCGACTTTGATGTGACGATTCTTCGCTACTTTACCGTGTATGGCCCCGCTGGCCGGCCTGATATGGCCCCGTTTCGCTTCGTTCGCTGGATACACGAGGGAACGCCTCTAACCGTATTTGGTGACGGAACACAAACGAGAGACTTCACCTATGTGGAAGATATTGCGCGTGGAACACTTATGGCTGCCAAACCTTCGGAGAGTGGATTTGAGGTGATCAACCTGGGAGGTGGCAAAAAGCCAATCGCATTGCTCGACTTCATCCACATGATCGAAGACCGGTTGGGGAAAAAAGCTGAGATTGTCTGGAAAGAAATGAGCGCCACCGAGATGAAAGACACGGCGGCAAACATTGAAAAGGCAGCCACCCTGCTGGACTGGAAACCTGAAGTAGATCTGGAAGATGGCGTCCAAGCGACAGTCGATTGGTATTTGGAAAATTTGGACTGGGCTGGCAACGTTGATTTATAGGAGATTTTTCCTTGCAAAGACGGGGTGGCGGAATCAAATTAGCCGCCCTCCAATGGGGGTAGGTACCGAAGCGGTCAAACGGGGCAGACTGTAAATCTGCTGGCTATGCCTTCGAAGGTTCGAATCCTTCCCTGCCCACCACTTGTTTCTCAAATGTTCTCGGGAAACAGCTCAATCTTCGCAACAGTGCGGAGCTTTTTCATCAAAATGTCAAAAGTCTCACGGCGGCGCTGATTTGCCAGATGGGCGCGGATTTCGTCTTTGACCTCATCAAACGTGACTGGCTGGTCAGCTTTGACTTCTTCGACACGGACAATGTGCCAGCCGATAGTGGTTTGAAAAGGCTCACTTGTTTCTCCCGGCTTCAGTTTGAAGACTGGCTCCGCGAAATCTTCAGGAACCCGGTCATGGGAAAACCAGTTGAGGTCGCCGCCGCGAATTTTGCTGCGGGCATCGTCGGAGATTTCTTTTGCTAACGCTGCAAAGTCAGCTGGTTCTTCGGGGTCGGTTAACTTCAGATACGCGTTCCGAATCCTTGCTTCCTGCTCCTTCGAATCGGCTTGCACGGTGCTAAGAAAAATGTGCCGGGCACGAACTCGTTGTGGTTCCCGAAATCCGGAGCCCTCTTCTTTATTTGCCTCAAACCACTCTCGCGCTTCCTCCTCGGAAACCACAACGGCTGGTTCAATTCGCTGTTCGATCCATCGTTTGCGCGACCAAATTCTTGCCAGCTCAGCTTCCCGTTGTTCCTGGCTTAAGCCTTGGATTGCCGAGCGTTCTTCCCGATCGTCTTCTGTGAGAAACTGGGTGTTCCAGGATTCGATGAAGGCAGCAATCTCTGATTCAGGGGCTCGGAACTTTTCCCCATCGGCGTATTGCCGAACCAGAGTGTCATTGATCACGGTTTGCAAAACGGCCCGCCGAATAATCTTGTTCGTTTTTTCGGACAGCTCTTCGTTTGCCTTACCGCGTTGGTCCTGGTGTCGAAAAACGGCGAAGTCGAGTTGCTGAGAAGTAATGGGTTCCTGATTTACGATGGCTACCCAACCATTCTTTTGCGCTGCCTCTACGGAAGTGGTCCGGCGCTCATCGAGCTTTTTCCGCAGTGGCCCTTTGCACCATCGCAAATCGATCAGCAAATAGAGCAGGATCAGCGCATACAAAATAGCGCGCCACGGAAAGCGTTTCATAGTTGCGCGCTACACGACCAGAGCCTCAGTATCGCGAAGGCCGAGGCTGGCGTAAATCTCACGCGTAGCGTGGGATTTGTTCAGTGTGTAGAAATGAATTCCATCCACATCGTTTTCCAGCAAATCTACACACTGCTGAGTGGCATAGTGAATGCCTACCCTCTCAACGGCTTCAGAGTCGTTGCCGGCACGTTGCAGGCTGCGTAATAGTTTGGCAGGAAACTTGGCTCCCGCTGCGAGATCCGCCATTCGGTTCATGCCCTTAGTGGATGAGATCGGCATGATGCCGGCGATGATTGGAATAGTGATCCCAGCCAGTGAGCAACGGTCGCGGAAGTCGTGAAAATCTTCGTTGGAAAAGAACAGCTGCGTGACGATGTAGTCCGCACCGGCGTCCACTTTCGCTTTCAGGTAATCCATTTCCTTTAGGCGGTTCGGTGTGGCGGGGTGACCTTCGGGAAATCCGGCTACGCCAATTCCAAATCCTCGTGGATCTGGATGGCTGTCTGCAAATTTTCGGATGTGACTGACCAGTCCCGCTGCATGTCGAAAGGCATCCTGACCACGGTCATAGTCTCCGCGATCCATTGGCGGGTCTCCGCCCAATGCGAGAATGTTACTTACGCCCTCGCAGGCGTAGCGCTCAAGGATTTCGCTGATCTCCTGTTCCTGATGGCAGACACAGGTCAGGTGAGGAATCGGATCGAGCGACGTGTTGTTTTTGAGCCGGACCACCAGATCATGGGTCAGTTCACGTGTGGTTCCACCGGCACCGTAGGTGACGCTGACGAACGACGGCTTGAATTCTTCCAGTTCAGAAATGTTCTGGTAGAGAGCCTCGGAAGCGCTCTCAGTTTTTGGAGGAAAAAACTCGAATGAGATCGTCGTTTTTTGCTTTGCCAGGATGTCCTGAATATGCATGGCGGATAATGAACCACGAATCGGATGCACACGACAGCACTTTTTCAACAAGATAGACCCTTTTGACAGGTCATTGCGCTGGACGTAAATTTCTTTAGAAACACGTTCTTTTCATTCCTTATGCAGTGGCACAAACACGAAATCACGAAGGCCAAATCAACCGAACGAAACCAAACCTCCAACGCCCAGTCGTGTCCGTTTTTGAACGTTGTGGGTGCCAGTGAGTTTGGATTGGTGATGGAGTCAAAACGTGATTTCGAGACCGGTGCGACACTTTCGATTGGGCTACACGTCGACGCCTTTTCGGAGTGTGGACAACGCGCCTCCCACTTCATCAGCGCCGAATCAATCGTGGTTGAGTCCCACCCTGAGGTCGCAGCTGACGGCCGCTTGGTTTATCGAATCACACTGCTATTCAGCGAAATTAGCGAAAAGGATCG
>JAHDCN010000189.1:0-2577 GCA_020629815.1 Verrucomicrobiota bacterium | reverse complement strand
ATCCTGAGCCAGTGGAGTAGCAGTCTTCGCCGCCGCGATGGTTTCAATTCTCGAAACGGCTGCAGTAAAATTTCACCAGAAGCACCAGACACGCTTTCTAGTAGCATACGGTTGTCTTCCCCGGCGGCGTTTGCTTCCATTCGGGAGATTTCAGAGAATCGCAAAACGGCAGCACGAACATCGCGATCAAACACTCGATTGATTTCGGGAAGGAGATTATTTCGAACCCGGTTGCGAAGAGCGAAATCCGATTGGTTAGAAGAGTCTTCCCTGTATTCAATCTGATTCCGAGTCACGTAGTCATCAATCTCTTCCCGGAAAATGGGTAAGAGAGGGCGAACAATTTGAATGGATTCAATTTCATTCTTCTCCTGCATGCCGGCAACTCCCGCCAGCCCACTACCACGAAACAGATTCATTACTACTGTTTCCACCTGATCATCGGCATGATGAGCGAGGACTACGCCAGTTGCCTTGTGATTGTGAATTACCTGTCGAAAAAATTTGTGCCTAGCCTTTCGAGCCGCCGTTTCAATTGAGCATTTCGTTTCTTCTGAAACGGCGGCCACATTGATAGAGTCGGCTTCGAAAACGATGTTGTTTTGATCTGCAATCTCTCTGACAAACTCGCAGTCAGCTTCCGACTCTTCACCTCGAAGTTGGTGGTTTACGTGAGCGATTACAAGATTTCCATAGTCGGCCTGGATCAATAGATTCAGCAGGGCCATCGAGTCCTTTCCGCCGGATACGCCTATTACCCAGGTATGATCCGGCGGAAGTAACTCATGAAGGTGGGCCTGAAACGCCGGATCTCCTGGTGACATTACGGCTAAGCTAGGCGGATGTTGGCCTGTTTTTCAATGCGAACCTCTGAAAACGGCGTCTCATACAAGGAGGCCACTCATGGAAATTTTTGGGAAGAGCCTTCATAAAATCTCAAATGGTCCGTTCTATTTCTACACTCTTTCGAGCAGCTCATCCCGCCGACAGCGAGCCTCTTCTACGTCGCTGGTTTGCAGCGAAACCCGCACCCGCTCAGCAGTATAGTCGGGCTTGTGCAGGGTGAAATGGCACCACCAGGTTCCGCGGTTATTCCACAGGTGGTGATTGGGGTTTTCTTCGTTTACCCGGACAGCGAGTCGGGACGGTTTTGTTTCCACGGCAGCGCCGCCGCAGTTTTCGAGAATATCGAGGTATGTCATTTTTGATGCAGTTTCTGTTCTTATTCAGTTCAGTTACCGCATCAGGATGAAGGCAGTTCCGGTCACCATAAAAAACGGCTTCGGTTGCCGGAGAATTTCTGTTCGGTCAGGAAGAAATCTTCCATTCCGCACATCGGAGACCGAGCAGTATCTGCTGCTCAGCATCCAAGGCACCTTGGCTTCTCCAAACCAGGTTGCCGGACTCCGTTTCATCTTTCGAATTCACTTCGTCACTCCTGATGCTTGGAAAAGGATACGAAAGATGCCGTTTTCTGCAAGCAAACGTTTTGTCATACAAGTCAGATCCGGCAATCACGCGGGAAATACGCCAGTTGAGGAAGCTGCGTAAAAGTCTACCTTGTTGTATGAATCGTCGATTCAATCGGAGAAATTTCCTGCGCGGAGCAGGCGCAATGGTGGCTCTGCCGCAATTGGAGGCCTTTGCGGCAAAAGGGAGCGCGGCTCCTGTGCGCATGGCGTTCGTCTATACTCCAAACGGGGCGATCATGCCGAAGTGGACGCCGAAAGGTGAAGGCGACAATTGGCAACTTTCGCAGACCTTGTCGTCTTTCGGTTCGGTTAAGGACAAAATGCAGGTGATCTCCGGCTTGGCTCACGACAAGGCAGATCCCAATGGCGACGGTGGTGGCGATCATGCCCGGGCAACTGCTACGTTTCTTACCGGTGCTCAGGCCCGCAAAACGGCGGGTTCGGATATTATGCTGGGTAAATCAGTGGATCAGTATGCAGCCGAAGTATTGGGGAAAGATACCCGGTTGGATTCTCTGCAGCTGGGCTGTGATCCGGCTCGAAAAGCGGGGCGTTGTGACTCTGGATACTCCTGCGCCTACCAGTTCAATTTTTCCTGGAAGACCGATAACCTTCCTCTCGCTCCGGAAATTGATCCGCGAATCGTGTTTGAAAAGCTTTTCGGAGCGGATGAAATCAAAGAGGACAAAGCTACACGCGAGCGTCGTCTCCGTCACGAAAAGAGCCTGCTCGATTTTGTCATGGAAGACGCCAAGTCCTTTCAGCGTCAACTGGGCAAGGAAGACAGCCAGAAGATCGAAGAATACCTTCAGGGGGTTCGGGAAACCGAGCGCCGGATCGAGAATGCGGAGAAAAAGCGCCAGAATTTGCCGGACTACGATAAGCCGAAGGGAATTCCGGGCGAGTATAAGGAACACGTTCGCCTGATGTATGACCTGATGTTGATGGCATTCGAAAGCGACACCACACGGGTGGCCACGTTCCTGGTAGCCCACGACGGCAGCAATCGAAGCTTCCGCGAAATCGGCGTTGCGGAAGGTCACCACTCCCTTTCCCATCACCGCGACGATGGCGAGAAAATTGCCAAGCTGGAAAAGATTGATCG
>JAHDCN010000188.1:1203-5821 GCA_020629815.1 Verrucomicrobiota bacterium | reverse complement strand
AGGCAGAGCGCAGCACTCTCGAAGCCGCCCGCGCCCGCGCAGTTTTGCGCCAAGCACTTCTCAATGATCACGTCGCCTTGATTCGGGCATTGGGTGGAGGCAAATAGAAACGAAACGGTAATTGACCCGGGCGATGTTGCAGGCGAACAATGCGCCATGTCCCTGCGCGTGAATTTTCAAAAAGCGAAGTTGGTTGCGATGTCGCTTGCTAAAGTAGGCAATCCAACGCGAAACGAAGTCTTTCAGACCTCCAAATCTCTTTGTCAGTTTGCCGATGACGAGGCTGAGCTACTGACGCATTGCTTTCTCAAATCTTTCCGTTCGCTGGATCAACATCATCTGACCCACCACAGCAGCGTCGAACAAAATGAGCTGTTTCGCTATGCTGCCGAGATTTTCGACGACAATGACAAGCTGCTGGAAACAGGTGAACTGATCGCCCGCCATCTGCGCGCGAAATCCAATCACCCCAATATCAAATCCGGCGACCTCTGTGTTGCACTGATTAACGATGTTTCAGTTGGCGGCGAAGCGGTTCAGGCCATCAGCATCGTTAAATCTGAAAGCAAAGTCCCCTTTCTGCAAATTTCGGAAAAAGACGGCGATCTCATTCTCACCACCGAGCAGGGAATCTACCCGGAGAAAATCGATAAGGGTTGTCTAATTTTGAATCACGGAAGAGCCGATGGATTCTCGGTCTATCTTTTCGACAAAGGCGGCGGCAACACTCATTTCTGGGTGCGCGATTTTGTCTCCGCTGCACCGGTGAAGGACGAGGACTTTCTCACCAAGCGCTACTCCGAACTTTGCGCTGCCTTCGCCGAGCGGGGCCTCCCTGAAGGAACCATGCCCGAACAGCGCATGGAAGTCGCGAGTAAGGCTCAGAGCTACTTCAACGAAAAGGAGGAGTTCGACCGCGAAGAATTTGAGTCATCCGCTTTGGAAACCCCCGAACGCATCGCTCAGTTCGAAGCCTTCAAGGTTGATTACGAAGAGGAGAAGGGACAGGAATTGGACGATAAGTTTGCCGTTTCCAAAAAGGAAGCAGAGAAGGCCGAAAAGCGACTCAAGAGCCGAATGCGACTCGACGTCGGAGTCGAGCTCCGCTTCAAATCCGGCTTCATTCACGTCGCAGATAAATTCATGGAGCGTGGTCACGACGAAGACAAGCAGATGGATTACGTGAAGATCTATTTTCACAAGGAGACGTAGCAAAAAAGCTGTAGCACAGGCACTCCTGCCTGTGGGTGGGAGATCGCTTGCCAACACTGGCAGGATTACCTTCCCTACGTAAAGATCCTTCCACTTTCGACTCCCCCATTTCCGACCTTGCCCCCGCTGACTACGGTTGCTATTTTCCTCCCATGCCATCACGCAGAAATTTTCTCACGCAGGCCTCGCTCGCAGCAGCAGGAATCGGATTTTCTTCCCAGCAGAATTTACTGGCGCAAATGAAGCGCGCCGCTGTGGATCCAGAATTCGTGGTCAAGAACGGTCGCATCCGCCAATCGATCATGGGTTGGTGCTTCAAGGATCACTTCAACGCGATTGAACTGGCAAAGCACTGCAAAGCAATTGGACTGGTAGCAATGGAAGGCATTCCCCGCGATGCGTATCCTGAAGTGAAAAAGATGGGACTGGAGATCTCGCTGGTAGGTTCTCATGGCTTTGCCAAAGGCCCCTGCAATCCGGAGAACACCGAGGAGGTAAAAGCCAAACTCATCGAAGGCATCGATGTTGCCAAGGAAGTCGGCTGCGGAAGCGTCATCACCTTTACCGGAATGAGCTACGACGGTATGGACAAAGATAAGGCTGCCCAGCTTTGTGTTGATACCTGGAAAGAAGTCCTGCCTCATGCCGAGAAAAACGGCATTACTCTGGTGCTGGAGCATCTCAATTCCCGTGACGACTCCCACCCGATGAAAGGCCATCCGGGCTACTTCGGAGACGACGTCGATTTCTGTATCGATTTGATCAAGCAGGTCGGCTCCGAGAATTTCAAACTCTTGTTCGACATCTATCACGTGTCGGTCATGAATGGAGACGTCATTCGCCGGATTCGACAATACAAGGACTACATTGGGCACTATCACACAGCTGGAAATCCAGGTCGCGCGGAAATGGACGACACTCAGGAAATCAACTATCCGCCCATCCTCAAAGAGATTATCAAAACCGGCTACGACAAGTTTGTCGCGCAAGAGTTCATCCCTACCTGGGACGATCCGGTCACTGCTTTACGACACGCTGCGCAACTTTGTGACGTGTAGTGGCGCAGCACAACATTACAAGGTCGTAATCTCAATGTAACTGTTGTGTTAGGTAAATGGCGTTACATGCAAGTAGATGAATTTTTCTTTCCATCTTAGCCTCTGCCTCCTCCTACTTCACATTTCGCTACCGCCTCAAAGCGTTGCGGCCGATCCTCCGAAACAAACTCAGGTGGATCAGAACAAGGACGAAACACGCCCCCGGGCAAAAGGAAAGAAGCAGGGTTCCAAAATCGTAAAACCGCGCATCTCCGACACCGTGCGTGCGAACATTTATGCGGACAACTGGTTCAAATTGTTCATCAATGGCAACCTCGTCGCAGTTGATTCGATTTCCTTCATTCCCCACAACGTGGTCTCAGTCGATATTCTTCCCGAGTATCCCATGACCATTGCAGTGATGGCAAAAGACAATGCGGACAAAGACACCGGTCTCGAATACGACAATACCAAAATCGGTGATGGAGGGTTCATTCTGAAATTTGGCGACGGCACAGTGACAAACTCTACATGGAAGGCAAAAAGCTTTTTCCACGGACCGATTGAGAAGGATATCGCCGAACCGAAGACCACTCACACTCCGATACCGGAAAACTGGTTTGCCATTGATTTTGATGACAGCAAATGGAAGCAGGCAGTCGAACACACAGAGGAGGCAGTTCGCCCAAAAGATCCCTTTTACGAAAACGATTTTCAGGGCGCCGCGTGGATTTGGACCAAAGATCTCGCACTCGACAACACGGTCATTTTCCGCACAAGGATCGCCAGCCCACCCAATGGCAATCCTCTACCCCGCGCCTGGCCACGAGGCAAGATTGACGAAAGCGAGAAACGTTGACTTGAGTCCGGCTTCCCGGTAGGAACCATGCGAATCCTGATTGTCGAAGACCAACCGCAGATTGCCGGCTTCATTGAGTCAGGTTTGGAAGAGGCTGGCTTTGTCACGGTCAGTTGTCGCACCGGTGAAGAAGGATTCGACCTGGCCACTACTGAATCATTCGATGCCATGTTGCTGGACATCATGCTACCCGGCAGGGACGGGCTGAGTATTCTTCGCAGTTTGCGCGAGCGCAACGTCACAATACCGATCATCCTTCTCACTGCCCGCAATGAGTTGAACGAAAGAGTCGAAGGACTGAACCTTGGCGCAGACGACTACCTGACCAAACCCTTCTTTGTGGAAGAATTGGTTGCGCGCCTGCAGGCCTTGATCCGGCGTTCATCCGGCACCACTCTGACGCTCTTGCAGATTGACGATCTTTGTCTCGATTTGATCAAACACGAAGCACGCAGGGGCGACCGGTCCATCGAATTGAGCCAGCGGGAATTTGCCTTATTGGAATACCTTATGCGCTCCCCCGGTCGGGTCTTTTCCCGCTCTCAGATTTGTGAGCATGTATGGAATACCCATTTTGATACCGGCACCAATATGGTCGATGTGGCGATGACCCGGTTACGGAAAAAAATCGAAGCTCCCGGCGAAGCCAAGCTGATCGATACGGTCAGGGGTGTCGGCTACCGGATCAAGGAGGGAGAATGAAGCCCCGGTCCTTTCGCTTTCGTCTGGCCTGCATCTCAATCCTCCTCTCGGGCCTGGTGCTACTGGTATTCGGGCTCGTAGCCTCGTGGGCTATTTCCCAATCACAGATCCGTACAGTGGATGCGGAGCTTCAGGCATTCGGCTACCGCTTTGTCAGCCGCTCCGGACAAAATGTAGGCGGAAGCAGGCAGGAAGATATCTTAAAAGCCAACCTTGGAATCGAGGCCGCAAGATACCGCTTCTTCACCATTCTCGACCGCCGCCATACCCCACTGTTTCAATCCACTCAATGGCCTGACGGGCTCGACCCCGGACCATTTACCCCGGGAGAAACGCCTCTCGATCCGCAGCCTGACTTCATCATTCCCGAGCCGAAAGCCGGCACGGGAAAAACTGACAGAGAAATTCGCCTAGTCTATGAACACCGGTTTTATAGCACGCGCCTGAACAGAAAACGGTACCGAATTGCAGCATTCCGAAACCCGGATGTGATATTGGTCGTCGGTGCAGATCTCAGCCAACTATCCGCTGATATGGGGCGCCTGGGCCGGGCTTTTTTGATCGCGCTTCCGGGTGCGCTCGCAGTCATTGCCTTCGGTGCCTGGTGGCTGGGCAAGAAAGCCCTTCGACCGATTCTTACGCTGGAAGAGGACATGCGACACCTTTCCGTCAGGGATCTGGATCAGCGCTTGGACAAGGGTAATGCCGATGTCGAGTTTGCCCGCATCATTGACACCTATAATGATATGCTGGAAAGATTGGAGCGCAGCTTTCATCAAGCAAACCGTTTCAGCGCTGACGCATCGCA
>JAHDCN010000188.1:0-1103 GCA_020629815.1 Verrucomicrobiota bacterium | reverse complement strand
GGCATGCGCTTCAGCGCGGCATACTCCCCTGCTTCCGTTTGCTCTCCTACCCGCATCAGTCTGCAAACCGGCAAAAGCCCGGCGCAATGTCATTGGACCAAAGCAGCACCTCCCATGCGTGCCGAAGATGGCTTCCGACTGATTCCTCCAGTGAGTCGACGCAGCATTTCCGAAGAGGAGGTCACCATTGCGGAGCTGCTGAAAACGGCAGGCTACGCAACAGCTCACTTTGGAAAATGGCACATTACCGGCGGAGGTCCCGAGAACCACGGCTATGACGAGAGTGATGGCGATACCGGCAACCAGGATGCAGAACCGCACGTGGACCCCAACCCGGTCGATATTTTCGGAATGGGCAAACGAGCCAGCAACTTCATGGCGAAAAACGCTGCAACGGATACACCCTTTTTCATCCAGATGTCCTACCACGCCCTGCACTATCCGCAGAACGCGACCAAGGCACTGGTCGAAAAATACCAGGGCCTGAGTCGTAGCGGAAAAGAGAAAGAAATCGGACGAGCCGCCATTGCCGAAGATCTGGATCGAGGAATCGGAGAACTCCTCACGAAGATCGACGAACTGGGAATCGCCGACAACACCTACGTGATCTATTTTTCTGATAACGGAGGCTCGACACGTAACCTACTCAAAGGCGGAAAAGGCGGAGTATGGGAAGGGGGCATTCGGGTGCCCATGATTGTACGCGGCCCGGGCATCACGCCGAATTCGTGGTGTCATCAGCGGGTGGTCGGCTACGATTGGTATCCCACCTTTTGCCAACTTGCCGGGGTGAAGCAACCATTGCCCACGACCACGGAAGGCGGTTCCATCACTCACCTGCTCCAAGGTAGCAATGATCCCGTGAAACGGCGCAGCGAAGAATTGGTATTTCATTTCCCCCACTATCAAGGAGACGCACCCCACACCGCCCTGTTTTCCCAAAATTGGAAATTGCTCCGATTCTACGAAGACGACTCCAAGCTGTTGTTCGATATCTCAGCCGACATTCGCGAATCAAACAATCTGGCTTCCGGGAAACCGGAGATCGTTGCCGCATTGACCAGGAAAATGGATACCTACCTCACCTCGGTTAACGCCCAAAT
>JAHDCN010000187.1 GCA_020629815.1 Verrucomicrobiota bacterium | reverse complement strand
AATGGCTTCCGGGAATGAATCATTCATTTCCACCACCTTTCTTTTCCAGGGAATTAAGAAGCTCACGGATTTCACGAAGCTCCTCTGCATTTGCAGAATCAATATTCAATGCCTGCAGAACCAGACTTCCCGCAGAGCCGCCAAAAGCCCGCTGCGCCAAATCCTTGACCAGGTTTTCCTGCGTTGTCTCTTTCGCATCAGCAGCCTGATAAATTTGAGGACGAGTAGAAGCGTCTTTCTCAAGCAGACCTTTCTCAGTCATTATCTGCATCAGCTTCAGCACGGTAGTGTAGCCAATTTCTTTCCGCTGATTCAGGTGGTCGTAAACCTCCCGTACAGTGGCGGAGCCAAGATCCCAGAGCGCCCGAAGAATCACAAATTCTGCATCAGTAGGACGCCGTGTTTCTGCTTTCCTTTTTGCCATGAAAGATCTTTACGAAAACTTTCGTCAAATTGCACGAGGTTTTACGAAGGTTTTCGTCAATTGGCTTCGAACAGTCGAATTGATAAGTAGTTAGTGAGTCAACGAAAGCAACCAATGGCTTTATCTCTAGCCATCATATCGAGTGCCCGTTTGAGGATCGTAAAGACGGCAACCGAATTCCAAAGAGATATCAATAAACTGATTTAAAACCTCCCCAGGGGCTCCATGTGATTCGACGCACAAGTATTGCCCGCTCCATTCGACAAGGATGATCCAATCTTCAGTTTTGTTTCTATCTATAACAATCTGAACGAGCTCGCCGCTCTCTTTTTGGTGTTCCTTTTCCGCATCTGGAAACTCCTCAATTATTTGCCCGAGAATTTTGTCAATCTCTAAGGATTTTATTCCCTCAACAGTCTTCCCTTCCACAAACTCTTCTACAATATCCTCAGGTGCCTTTTTCAATTTCGTGGACTGATTCCAGAACCAAAGATCGTAGCTCATTTCACTTTTGCTAAAGGTGTAGTATCACCCACCAACCATCGCCGCCAAATCCTCCTCGGAAATTACCGGAATCTCCAGAGCGGCCGCTTTGTCACGCTTCGAGCCGCCGCCTTCGCCTGCTAGGAGGTAGTCCGTATTCTTGCTGATCGAGCCGGTGACTTTGCCACCGAGAGACAGGATCTGCTCTTTGATATCGCCGCGGGGTGCGGAAAGTTTGCCGGTGATCACGACGGTTTTTCCGGCGAGTGGCGCAGCACTTTCTCCGCCGGCACCCTCTGCCGCTTTCGCTGGCTGAGGGGCAAAATTATCCGATTGCGGATCGATGCCGAGTTCCTGCAGCTTCGCCAGAAGATTCTGTCCAGCTTCGGAAGCAAAGTAATCGAGAACTTTCTCCGCTACCGTAGGTCCCACTTCGGAAGCGATTTCGTAGGGAGCGAGCATCTCGTTGTCCTCTTTGCGTTGACCGGTCTTGAAGGTGCGCAGCTCAGCGAGGATTTTGGATTCTGCGAGTTCGGAAAAATTCTGATGCAAGCGAGCCAACTCACGGGCGGCCGATTCGCCGACCTGGGGAATGCCGAGACCGAACAGCCAACGACGCAGTGGTGACGTCTTCGCCTGCTCCAAGGTCGTGACCATTTTCTTCGCATTCTTGCTGCCCAGCATTCGCGGTTCGTCGTCGGTGCCGAGGTTGAAGGTTCCGAGCGCCTCTTCCTCCAGGGTAAACAAATCTAGCACGCCGGTGACCCATTCCCGCTCGACCAGCTTTTCGGCGACGATGTTGCCAATGCCGTCGATGTCGAGCGCCTTGCGGGAAACAAACTGCTTCACCTGGTTGGCCGCCTTGGCAGGACAGGCAAAATTCACACACTTCCAGGCGACGAAGCCTTCAGCCTTTTCAATTTCAGATCCACAGCTCGGGCACTTGCCATCGACGAAATCGTAGATGCTGAAGGGAACCGAATCAGTAGGACGTTTGTCTTTCACTACCTTTACGACCGCCGGAATGATCTCCCCGGCTTTCTCAATTACAACGGTGTCACCGACGCGAACATCTTTCCGATCGATCTCATCTTGATTGTGCAGAGTCGCCCGGCGGACCGTCGTCCCGGAAACAAAAACCGGCTCCAGCTCAGCCACCGGAGTCAGGGTTCCAGTGCGCCCTACCTGAATCGTTACCTCACGCAGCAGGGTTTCCTTTTGCTCCGGCGGATACTTGAACGCAGCAGCCCAGCGGGGGGCGCGCGATGTGGCACCGAGTTGATTCTGCCATTCGAAAGAATCGACCTTAATCACCGCGCCATCGGTTCCGTAGTCGAGCGAATGACGTTTTTCATCCAACTCCTGAATCGCTTTCAGCACTCCATCCAACGTATCGGTTTCCCAAAAGGGTTGGTTGGGCGGAATGCCCAGCTGTTCCAACAGAGAACGGAACTCAATCACCGACGTCAGGTTACCGCCATCGATTCTGCCCAGCCCGTGAGCAATAAAGTCGAGCGGTCGTTTCGCCACTTCCTTGGAGTCGAGCAATTTCAGTGCGCCGGCTGCCGCATTGCTCGGATTGGCAAAGGTCGGCAGGCCTGCTTCTTCGCGTTCGACATTCATGTCGGCAAAGCCCTGATTGGGAATGAAAATCTCACCGCGCACTTCGAGATAGGCCGGTGCTTTGTCAGCCGGCAAACGCAGGGGCACAGAACGAATGGTGCGCACGTTTTCCGTGATCACATCGCCCCGACTGCCATCGCCACGGGTGACGGCGTAATCCAGCTCGCCATTCACGTAGTGGAGCGCTGCGGCAACGCCGTCGATCTTCGGCTCGATTGTCACCGGGATCAGCATTTCGCCCAGGTTCTTTTCCAGACGAGCAAAAAAATCGCCGACTTCCTCTTCGGAGAAAACGTCGTCGATACTAAGCATCGGCACCTGATGATCACGCTGATCAAAACCATCGAGCACATCGCTGCCTACCCGGCGGGTGGGTGAATTAGGGGAAGCCAGATCCGGATGCGCCTCCTCCAGCAATTCCAGATCACGGAACAGCTTGTCGTAATCGTGGTCGGAAATCTCCGGAGTCGCCTGCTCGTAGTAGAGCCGGTTGTGATGCTCCAGTTCGGTGGAAAGTCGTTCGATCTCGGCTTTCGCCTCGTCGCGGGTCATTTCTGCTTCGACGAATGGGATTCTACTTTGGCGACTTCCTCCTCCAGTCGTTCCGACATCCATTGCTTGATCATGCTCTGGTAGTTCAGATAGCGATGCCGGGCCAGCCTCTTGATTCGGCTGAGCATCTGCGGATCAAAACGCAGGGTAATCGTAGTCGAACCCTTGGCATTGCCGCCGTGGATTGCGCCATTCATAAGGCGCGGGTCGATGGCATGACCGACCCAAAACTCCGACTCGGCTTTGTCGTCATCGAACTTTGGGATCTCGTCCCAGGATTGAATCGTTTTCATCGGAGCAAACAGGGTTAGGTCAGTGACCCAACAGGGTTAGGTCGGGGAGGTAACAGGGTTAGGTCGAAGAGGTGAGCCCGGAATTCTTCCGAATTCCGCTACAAAGGGTGCAAGGTAGCGGAACCTGGAAAAGTTCCATTGGGTAAATTGGTATCCAAGAGTCTCGCACGTATTGTCATCCTGAGCGAGGAACGAGTCGAAGGATCTCTCGTGTCTTTTCGGATTCCGGGCAGCCTTGGGCATCACCCATCCGAGTGACGTCTTGCGTTGGTTTGCCGCTTTACTCTGCGTCGAGAGATTCCTCGGCTCGCAAGCTCGCTCGGAATGACAATGGGCGGTGAGTGAGATTGGTAGCGGAACTTGGAAAAGTTCCGAAATCCCGATACTGCTCACATGTCTCATCACTTCCATTTGCCACGGGTCGAATCGATCACAGCCACTCGGCATTCTTGCGTTCGTAAAAAGATTGCTCTTCATCGGTCATCTCACGAGACAGGATCACCCGGTAGTTTTTGCCATCGGTCCAAAACACCGAAAACAGGTGGCGATTGTTGATCGTTTTGCCCAACGCGAAATACCGGGTTTCGGCATCAGTCTCACCAAATTCCGGGAGAAGGCGGATAGAAAAGGGATCTTCAAATGCCTCTTCGATCTCACGCGGGGTGATTTCTTTCAGATCAAAGTGGCAACCTATCCAGTCGAATTCCATGAAGACATTCCATAGCGGGGGCGGTTCTCCCCCGTTTCCGGAAGCTTATTTCTAGCGGTGTACGGCGGGTAAATCAATGTCCTTCTCGACGAAGTTCCGCCAATCGGGATTGAGCAGAGAGCCAGATTATTTGCGCATTTATTTGAAAATTATAAAAATTTTAGTTTATTTAATTATTTTGTGTAGTTTATTTCTTAAAGTGATTACGTATTTCCATAAAATTCGTTTTCTTTCCCTGATTGGAGCGATGCTTGCGGCGGTCCTGCTGCCGTCCTGTAAATCAACGACACAGCAACTGGGACTGGGGATGCGTAACGGCGGCAATCCCTACGGACAGAAAACAAGGAAGGTGAAAGTGGATTCGGTCGAAGTGGAGTTTCGCTGGTTTCAGGGCCGACCGGATGCCTACGCGGTCGTCAAAGGCCAGCTTTCCAGTTCGGTGGCGCAGCTGGCAGAGGTGAAACAATCCCGCAAAGGCAGCAGCCTGATTATCGACATCCGGGAATCCACGCCTTTTGGCACCAGCGCTCCCGAAGGTGAGGAGAAAATGCCCAAGCCTTTCACGCGGAAAATCCCGATCGAAATCCTCGGACTTCCAGCGGGGAAATATCCGATCCTGGCCAATGGCGTGAGCGGATTTCTCGAAATTCCGGAAAACTTTCAGGACCCTACGATGCTTGCTCAGCAGAATGCGCAACAGTATCAGCAAATGATGCAGCAGCCGTCGCCGGTAAACTGGCAACCAGCTCCGGTGCCGCAAATGCCCGCCGGTATGCCGATGATGGAGCCCATGCAGGTGAATCGCCCGCCGGTGGCTCAGCAATCTCCGTTCGCCATTAATGATCCCAATGTCGTCGGTGCGCCTACCGTTCCCACCGCGCAACCACAACTGGCTCAGGTTGCGGAACCGCTTCCGGCCGGAATGAGTGCCGGAGCCGTGCCTCCCGGCCAAAGTGCTTTTGATTTGTTTGAGCAATACAAAGATCGCGATGAAGTTTTGCCTTCGGGCATGAGTGCAACCGTTTCCAGCGGACAGCCTTCCGGGATTTACCAGGGCTCACCGCAGCCCATCACCGCCGGTCACGAAATGCCTTCGGCCACACCGGCGCCCATGAATACCACCTCCGCACCCGCTGGACCGGCGATCGAAGAATTCTCCACCCTGCCCGGCAGCGTAGGCAGTGGATTGAACTCAGCGCAGAATATTTACGGTGGTGAGAAGCTGCCGGAGTTGTAGGGAGGCCATGCCACGCTCGATCAACATCGATCGCGTGAAACTTCATTTTTTTCCGAAAGTCAAAGCGCTCCAATCGCGACTTATTGTGCCTCTATTCGTATTCATACCTCGGTGGCTTCATCTCACTGTGAATACGCTCCAAAATCTCCTCTCTTCGACCTCTAGTCCAAAGAGGCAACTTCGCCCACTGATCTTCAGTCGGAAACCAAATGAGGTGCTTCGGATCACCTAATCCACACTGCATCTCGCCATCAATCACAATTCTTTCCCAAGCTCCATCAATCAGCTCATCGTAGAACATCGCGTCTCGCCCCGTGTGACCAACCCTCCAACCTCGCTTTCGATCAGAGCTGGGCAACAGGTTAGTCATTGATTTGAGAATTCGGGTCATCGCCACTAGGTCGACTTTTTGCACGTTGGAGGACACGGAGGTGTGACTGAAGCGAAGCGGAAGGAATCACCTTCCGTGATCCGATTGGTTAGGTCTGTTTTTGGTAGGGC
>JAHDCN010000186.1 GCA_020629815.1 Verrucomicrobiota bacterium | reverse complement strand
GAAGCCGGGCGCGATCACCATCCGCGTTGCTTCACCATCTGGATGGCTGGCGGTGGAGTGAAGAGCGGATTCACCTACGGAGCGACTGACGATTTCAGCTACAACGTCGCCGAAAATCCGGTTCATGTGCGTGATTTACATGCCACTGCCTTGCATCTCCTTGGCATGAATCACGAAGCTTTCACCTACCGGTTTCAAGGACTCGACTACAAATTGACCGGAGTCGAACCGGCGAAAGTGGTGAAGGATGTGTTGGTGTAGACCGGTTACTCGCTGGAGAAAAACTCGAGCGAGGTCCGAATGCCTTCTGAAAGATTTGTCAGAGGCATGGTCGGAAACGAGCGCAGAATCTTCTGATCATCTAGGTCGCAAACGAAAGGCATTTCTTCCGCATTCGGATCGGCATGGACGCGGGAAGCATCGAAATCGAGTAGTTTTGCCTCCTGGCGGATCAATTCGATGAATTCCGCATTTTCACGGGACTGACCGCGAAGATTGAAAGCATCGTAAACCGAGAAATCTTCCAGAGCTGCTAAGCCAAACGCATCGCCCACATCGCGAACAAAGTGGTAATGCTCCCGTCCCCGGTAAGGCATCGTGAACCCTTCGCCCTTGGCCGCTGCTTTCATCGCGGTAGTCGGAGCGCTGGTAAGCCCAAGATCCCGGCCCGGTCCATAGGTAGTAGCGAGACGAAGCGACAAAGAAGGAACATTTGTTTCCAGGTGAAACGCCTGTGTGCTTCCCTCTCCGGCTACCTTCCAATGCCCATACAAATTAGGCGGCCTCAAGCCATCGTCTTCTTTGACTTTAGGCCCTGGATACAAACTGCGCGGCCCGTACACTGCTGCGGAACTGGCAAACACAAAACGCTGCAGGTGACTTCCTAAGTTTGCAGCGGACCGCAACAGATTGTTGGTGCCATGGACACAGACCTCCATTCCGCGAAACGGCTGGCTTTGACAATCCGGTGTCTGGAAACCCGCGAGATGAATGATTCGGGTCGGGCGAATCGCTGAGACGGCCTGTTCTACACTGCTTCTGTCCGCAATGTCTGCCTTCACAGAATCCCATTCGTCATGCCCGCTTCTCGACAGCGCGATAAACTCAATCTCTCCTCTTCGCTGCAGAAAATCGACAACTGCTTTTCCGATGCAACCCGTGGCGCCGGTTATTAAAATTCGTTCTTTGCTCATATCCTGTCGGGACAGTTGTTTCCTTTAAAGTGTTGCCATTGCTACCCTATCAGTTCGATAAGTTCCATTGTCTTTTGCCGGTGACGGAGGCATATTTACACTGAAACACGAATAGACCGCCTAATGGCGATAAGGAGGCAATACACTGAGGTGTTCGTCGGCTTATTTGTATTTTTCGGCTTGGCCATCATGGGAGTGCTAATCCTGCAGTTTGGTCAGTTTGAGAATAAACTCGAGGAACACTACCCGCTGATTGTGGATTTCCCTGACGCAACAGGGATTCGCAAAGGGGTACCTGTGCGTCTGGGGGGAGCTGATTTGGGGTTTGTTGCCGAAGACCCTATCCTGAAAGATGATTACTCAGGCCTTCGGCTGGTGCTCCATATCAAATCCCATCGAAAGATTCCCAAAGGCTCCCGCTTTTCTATCGCGACCGCGGGCTTGATGGGTGACACATTTGTAAAAATCAGTTTGCCGGAAGAAATTCCAAATGAGGTCTACGCAGCAAATGCGGAACTTGAGGGAGGTTCCGGTTCCGGATTGGAAGCCCTGCAGGGAAGTGCAGAAGATTTGATCGACCGGATTGCCGGTACGATGTCTGAGATCAGTACGACGGTAGAAAGTCTGGATCGGCTTTTCAAAAAAATCGAGCAAGGTGTCCTTGCTGATGAAAACGTGGAGAACATCAAATTGATGCTCGCAGAACTCAAAGAGTCATCTGCGAATATCAAGGCAACAACGAAAAAGCTGGAGCCGGTTGTTGATGATGCGGGTGACGCTATGAAATCTGCTAAGGGTGCGATGGCCAAAATGGATGAAACCTTTGCCTCGGCGAAAGGCACATTTGCCTCCGCCAACGAAACCTTCGAAAAGGCAAACAGCGCTTTGGAAACTATTGAAACGACTGTCGCCAAAGCTGGTCCGGCGATGGACAACCTTGATCCAACTTTGGAAGAACTGCGGTCCGTGCTGGTAAACGCGAATCGAACCATCTCTAAAATCGAAAGTGGTGATGGAGTGGCGGCTGCTCTGATAAGTGATTCCGGGCTGAAGGAGGATCTGGAAAGCTTTGTAGAGAAACTCGATAAAAACGGTGTGCTGTTTTACCCGAGAGAGAAGAAGAGAAAAGGTTTGTTCTCGGGCAATTCGAACTCTGCTTCTGTTCCGCAGGAAAAACCCCGGGCTGTTCCAGTCGAGTCGTTACCGCAGAATCCGGGATCGATTGCCGTGCCCCGGCAACAGAAGTTTTTTCCTTTTTCCCGACTCAAAAAAGACCAAGAAAAAGAAACCAACTTCAAGTAGGCTGAGAGAACTGAAGTATGGCGATATTTAAACGATTCGAAATCTGGCTGCTGCTTGTGCTCATGGTCGCAGCAGTTTGGTTCGCGATGCGCGCCGGCGATCCCAATGAAGTTGAAATAATTGCGGAGGTCGATCCAGAACAGCTTATAGAAAGTCGGGAGAATTCCGCTTCAGTGACTCAGACCGTGGAAATCCCGACTGCAAAAGAAAGTGATCCGCAACCTGTTGACGGCGGAATCCGCATAGAAAAGGTGGAAGTAACACAGACCAAACAGGGTAGAGTCATCGACCTAACCCTGTTAGGTCGAGCAAAAGAGGGAGAGATGATTACTCTTTCCGGTGATTCTGATGATATCCTCGTCGAGACGGATACCGGAGAAAGAGTGGAACCCTTCTTCCTGCCTTTTTCCGAACCTGCAACACTTGAGTCAGGGGAGGAGTCGCTGGCAAAACTGCAGTACTGGC
Organism: Verrucomicrobiota bacterium; assembly: GCA_020629815.1. Lineage (GTDB taxonomy): Bacteria > Verrucomicrobiota > Verrucomicrobiia > Verrucomicrobiales > DEV007 > Arctic95D-9. Next base: position 2,911 of record JAHDCN010000186.1, on the reverse strand, counting down.
TGAAGGACGAAAATGCCAACTCGCTTGTTGTCACAGTGAGTGATCAAACCCTTCACGCAGAAATTCCGAAGTAAGTTGTATGTCATCGGACTTCCTGCTGATTAACAACAACAATACGCGGACCAAATTTGCTCTCGCAGGCGGAAAGAATGGTTCCATTACCCCGGAATTGGCTCTTACTTCCGCCGGGCTCACTACAAAAGACATCCGGAAGTTAGTAGGCGATTGGGAATATTGTGGCGTTGTTTTGTCATCGGTTGTGCCGGATAACGTTCCGACCATTACGGCTGCGTTTCCCGACACAAAAATTGTTTCAGTCGCACACAATATCGAACTGGGCATTGAAATTGATTTTCCGAATCCGGACACAGTTGGTGCTGATCGAATTGCCAACGCTGTGGCCGTAGGAAGCGAGGCCCGAAACAACAAGCCGGTCATTGTCGTCGATTTTGGAACGGCGGTTACTTTTGATATCGTAGATACCCGCCCTGCCTACGTCGGAGGAGTCATTGCCCCGGGTCTCGACGCGATGCGCAGCTACCTTCACCAAAAGACCGCTCTTTTGCCTCTGATTGATATCCGAAAGCCGGATTCCGCAGTGGGCAGATCGACCGAAGAGGCGATGCTTTCCGGTGCCTATCACGGTTACAGGGGATTGGTAAAAGAAATTATTTCTCAGATTGAGAAAGAGTTGGGTGAAGATGCGCAAATTCTGGCCACAGGAGGCTATGCAGAATTAATTGCGAAAGGATTACCTGAGATTGACTCTGTCGATCCGCTGCTTACGATGCGTGGCTTGCAAAAGATTGCTCTTTTGCACTTTCCGGAATCATGAAGGAATCAGAAATGACTGTGTTGGGAATCGACTTTGGCGGCACTACTGTGAAAATGGCAGTGGTTCGTGGATCAGAAATAACTTCGGAAACTTTCTTGATCGATACCCAGGATTACTCGGGGCCTGACGCTTTGATTGATGTGATCGTGAGCCGCATTACTGAAGTGCGCAAAGAATTTCCGGAGATTGCAGCGATAGGAGTTGGAGTTCCCGGTGCAATTGATTTTGAAGAGGGGGTTACCTATAACCTGACCAATGTAAAAGGTTGGAGCAATGTTCCGCTGCGTTCGATTTTGTCGGAAAAAACCGGATTGCCCTGTGTCGTTGAGAACGATGCCAACTGCATGACCTATGCTGAATGGAAACACGGCGCAGGTAATGGTTTCAAAAATGTGATTTGTGTGACGCTTGGAACGGGAGTTGGCGGGGGATTGATTCTAGACGGTCGCATGTATCGCGGCAGCCAGTTTGCCGCAGGCGAGATTGGCCAAATGAGTATCGATTTGAATGGGGTACCCGGACCTTACGGTAACGATGGAGCGTTGGAGCGATATATCGGTAACCGCCAGATCGAAGACTACGCACAAGCTCTTTATCAAGAAAAGGGGAGTCCGGTGCCGGAAGACTGCTCACCCGCTGGACTGGCCGCTCTAGCTGAAGCGGGCGATCAAATAGCGCTCGAAGCATGGGATTGGGTTGCGTCCTGTCTGGCCAACTGCCTGAGCAGCTGTATTTATCTTTTGAATCCAGATGCAATCGTAATTGGTGGAGGAGTGGCCCATGCGGGTGATCTGCTATTTGCGCCTTTGCGTCAAAAGTTAGAGGCCTCCCTTACAGAAGAGTGCTCTGGCCAACTACAGATCTGTTCTGCTCGTTTCGGAAATTCCGCCGGAATTCGTGGCAGCGCCGCTTTGGCAAGCGAGTTGGTTTGATTCAGCTCTGACGCTGCTTCAGGACCTCGATCCAATCTGCAAACTCGTGGGCGATAGCCTGAAAACTCAGTTTCTTGAGAGCAATATCCTGAGAACTGCGAATTTCATCTTCATAGGCCTCGTCGTCGGTCATCAATAGTTTGATTCTTTCGAAAACACTCTCCAGTCTCAGTGTCCCATCGTCGCTGAGAGACTTAAACGCGATTTCTTCCAGACTGGAGCTTCCACCCGCACACAAGGTACGAGCTAAAAGGCTGTCGCCGGCAACCTGTCCCGGCACACCGCTTCGGTCCATTTGCAGAATAATTCGGTGACTGGCGAGTAAATCCATATACTCGAGGTAGGTGAGAGGTTTCTCGTAGATTTGCAGGCAGTTTTCTGGGAAAGCCTTTGAGAGCTCAAGCAGCTTCTTCATTCCGTGCGCCCGCTCGGAGTTGACTACTGTCACCCGGGGTAGATTCAGCTCATGGGCAAGACTGGCAGCGCGTGCAATCGCATGAACATGATTCCGGGCAAGAGTGACAAATTCCCTGGTGCCTATCATGATCCCGGACTTTTTTGAAAGTGGGCAGGAAAAGTTCCAATCGGGATATTCAACAGGATAAGGGGTGGCCACAAACCGTGCTTTCGCCCAAAAATCATCATAGGAAATTTCTCCACATCGAGGAGGCCACGCTAAAGTTGGTGAGAGTATTCCGTCAGCCACGAGAAGAAGTTCTTGATAAGCTCGAAGTGCTTTAACCGACTTAAGCTGATTGGTAATCTGAGTGTGGCCGCACTCTTTCCAACCAGCCATAACAATGAAGCCAGCCTCCTTCAGCTTTTTGGCTGCCTCCAGACTGAGCCATGCGCGTCTTCTAATTAAAACGACAACTGCATCGAATCGATCCTTCTGATCAATAATCTGGCTTACGTCATCACAAAACGCACCGAATGTAGCTCCAGCATAGGCATGAAAATTCACCGGAGCGTGAATGGATGGATCATACGAATCGATTCCGTCTTTGTAGTCCAAAAAAGGATCTCTTCCCTTTGGATTGATTACCGCGAGGCAGACCGGTGACTCGTATAGCTTCGCCATGAAAAAGAAAAGATGGTGCGCGATACTGGATTTGAACCAGTGACTCCCACCATGTCAAGGTGA
>JAHDCN010000185.1 GCA_020629815.1 Verrucomicrobiota bacterium | reverse complement strand
ACCAAGCTCTTCACGAATCCTTCCATCAAGCAGACGGAAGACTACATTAGTGGAAGGTTTGGATAATTATGATATGTTAAGTAATTATGGGCGAAGGACACATCCTGGCTGACTTCGAGTCTGCCCTCAAGCATGCCAAGAAATCAGTGTTAACCATGGCAAGTATTGCCTCGGAAAACCTGAACAACTCGGTAAAAGGTCTTCTGGAGCGAAATGAGGATCTTTGTAACGACGCGATTGCTGAGGACGAAGAAGTTAATGCTTTCGAGCGTAGCATCGACAAAGAGGGCATGGAGATTTTGGCTCGCTTCAACCCGCTCGCTACTGATTTGCGGACGGTTGTTGCCGCCATGAAGGTATCCACCAATCTGGAGCGGATATCGGATCAAGCGGAGAATATTGCTCGTCGTGCCCGAAAAGTTCTAAACAAGCCTGAGGTTCCTGAAGTGCATTTGATCGAACCGGTATACCAACTGGCGACTGAGCTGCTTGAGGATTCGATCCGCAGTTTTGCAGAGAGCGACGTTGATCTTGCGATCGGGCTGTACGACCGCGATCAGGAATTGGACCGCCTTCACCGTAAAGCGATCAAGAAGCTTACCAAAATCATGGAGAAAGACTCAGGTAACCTTCGGACTTACCTGAACCTGATCTTTATCATCCGTTGTCTCGAGCGCGTTGGTGACCATGCCGTCAATATTGGTGAGGATGCGATCTACATGGCGAGAGCATCAGATATCCGCCACGTGGGTCCGTCTGCCTTGGAGGAGGAGTAGCCTTTTCTTGCTATTCTTTTTTAGTGATCGGCTTCAGGAAAAACAAAGCGCCGGAAGTTTTGGTCTTCCGCCGATAAATGGAGCCTCCGTTGGCTACATAAAGATAAGTGTGGTCAGGGCCGGCGAAGCAAGTGCTCACAATTGGATTTTCAGAAGGAGCACGGATCACGCCGAGCAATTTCCCTTTTTTGGAGAACACTTGTAAGCCGACTTGGGTGGTGACGTAGTATCGCCCGTTCTTATCAGTTGCTGTTCCGTCTCCCCTCGAGACTTCCGATGCTTCGTCGGCAGTCTTCACAGTGGCTAGCTTATTTGCCTCACCGAGTGTGCCGTCTGGTTTTATGGCGAAGCTCCAGAGAAATTTTCCGCCATGGTCGGAAACGGCCAGAGTCTTCTGGTCCGGGGACAGCGAAATGCCGTTGGGGCGGGTGATCGCACCGGAGTTAACCACTGACATTTCACCCGATGGTGAGATGCGACGGATTTCCTTGGTTGGAGTCATGGTGAAATAGAGGTTACCGTCATGGGCGACTACCAGATCATTGGGGCGAACTTCATCAGCCAATAGTTTCTCACTCCCGTCTTTGGTGAAGCTGACGACTCGCTGTCCGCGGGCGACGCAGGCGTAAAATTTTCCATCGCTGCCTTTCTGGATGCCACTGATTCCCGGCGCATCGGAAATGAATTTCTCTGTCTTACCCGTCAGGTCGGTCCGAAAAATCGCATCGCCCGCTTTTACGTCAGAAAAATACAGGTTTCCTGCTTCATCGGATGCCAAGCCATCGGTAAATTCGAAGCCCTCAGCGATCAACTCCCAGTCATGGCCCTCTACAAGAATTCCGCTTAAAGCTGCGTCATCAGCCTGCGTCTGCAGGAATCCGAAACCAACGAAGAGGGTGATAAAAAATCTGTGCATTCCCTAGTATGAAGGTATTGCGATTGGTAGCAAGGTTGGGATGTTACGGAAAAAGCTGAAATTTCTTTTACCCCATCACCCCTGAGTTGCGTTTTATCCCTCAAAGTGTTTTATTTGCCCCTTTCCTCTGGATGCGGGAACTCGCGTTCAAAGGGGTATAGACCGCTCTCCTATGATTCCACAACACGCTCCTTTCTCCTCTGAGCAGGCCGCAGGACTTAACTCTTTGATTTCCGGATTGTCTGCGGAGCAGGCAACGTGGCTGAGTGGATACCTTGCAGGTGTCGCCCCTCAGGCAGGTGGAGCAGCAGCTCAGGGCGCTCCCGCAAAGCTCGCCGTCCTTTTTGGAACAGAGTCCGGTAACTCGGAAGAGTTGGCTGATCGCACGGTAAAAGCGGCCAAGAAAAAAGGTATCAAAGCAACGCTCACCAATTTGGCCGACATAAGTCCTTCTGATCTGACCAAGTTCGATAACATGGCACTTATTGTCTCCACCTGGGGAGACGGCGATCCGCCCGAGCAGATTGAAGGATTTCATGAGGCTTTCCTGAAAGAGACCCCGGACCTGAAAGGGAAGAAATTTTCGATTTGTGCGCTGGGAGATACCTCCTACGAGCAGTTTTGTGAAATTGGTAAAGTCTACGATGCCCGGCTCGAAGCTCTGGGTGCGGAGCGATTGACCGACAGGGAAGACTGCGATGTCGATTACGACGAAGCCTACGAAGCGTGGACATCCCGCCTGTTCGACAGTTTAGGAAGTGCTCAACAGGCCGGTGTCGCTTTGGTGGCAGATGCGGTCGCTTCTGCCCCTGCTGAGGTGTTCGACAAGAAGAACCCGTTCCCTTCCGAGGTATTGGAAAATCAGTTATTGAACGAAGACGGTTCAGCGAAGGAAACCATCCACGTTGAACTTTGTCTGGAAGGCTCCGGACTGAACTACGAAGTAGGTGATGCGCTCGGAGTCGTTCCGCATAATGCTGCTGACGTGGTTGAGGATGTTCTCAAGGCTGGAGGATTTTCGGCTGACGAAGAAGTCGAACACAAAGTTTTTGGTAAAGCGACTCTGCAGGAAGCTTTCACGGAAAAGTTGGACATCACCTCTCTGGCAAGATCGACGGCGTCCAAATATCTGAAGCTGGGCGCTGGCAAAGAATTGGAAGAGCTGCTTTCCGACGATAAAAAGGAAGAGTTCAGCGATTGGATTTGGGGTCGGCAGTTGGTCGATTTGCTGACTGAGTTTCCGATTAAAGGCCTGTCCGCTCAGGACTTCGTCAGCATCCTCAGAAAAATGCCGCCTCGGCTCTATTCGATTGCTTCCAGTTTGAAAGCGCACCCGGATGAAGTCCATCTCACGGTGGCTGCCGTGCGCTACGAAGGCCACGGCAAAGACCGCAAAGGGGTGGCATCGACCTATCTCGCGGATGATTGTGGCAAAGGCCAAAAGGTTTCTGTGTTTGTGCATCACAACAAGAATTTCCGTCTACCGGAAAGTGATGATACGCCATTGATCATGATTGGGCCGGGCACCGGGATTGCTCCCTTCCGTGCCTTTGTTGAAGAGCGGGCGGAACGGGGTGCAAAAGGAGACTCGTGGCTGTTTTTCGGTGACCAGAAATACAACTACGACTTTCTCTACCAATTGGAGTGGCAGGATTATCTGAAGTCCGGTGCGCTGAGTCGCCTGGACGTTGCGTTTTCCCGGGATCAACCGGAGAAATACTACGTGCAACACGTCATGGAGGAAAATGGCGGGGAGCTTTTTGCCTGGCTGGAAAAAGGGGCGCATTTCTACGTATGCGGTGACGCCCAGAGAATGGCCAAAGATGTTCACCAGATGCTGATCAATATAGTGTCCGAACACGGCAAGCTTTCCGAAGAAGATGCGGTCGCGTATGTGGACGACCTGAAAAAAGCGAAGCGCTATCAACGCGACGTATACTAATAATTTTTTGTTACCTGCTCATGAGCGAAGAAAAAGAACTCGCCTACAACGAACATCTGAAAACAGATTCCAACTATCTGCGGGGAACCCTCGCAGAAGGTTTGGCTAATACCAGCACAGGTGGCCTGACCGAAGACGAGCAACAGTTGCTCAAATTCCACGGCTGTTACTTGCAGGATGACCGGGACCTGCGTGCCGGTCGTCGCAAGAAGAAGTTGGAGAAAGCCTTCAGCTTTTTGATCCGGGTCAGGGTTCCCGGAGGCGTGGCAACACCCGAGCAGTGGATCAAGATGGATGACTTGGCGAACACCTACGCCAATGGAACCATTAAGCTGACCACTCGTCAGGCGTTCCAGCTGCATGGAGTGATCAAGACTCAGCTGAAGAAAACGATTCAGGAAATCAACTCGTCCGCTATGGATACCATCGCTGCTTGTGGTGATGTGAATCGCAATGTGATGTGCAATCCGAATCCGTTTCTGAGCCAGGCGCATGCGGACGCATTGGAGATTTCCAAAGGCATCAGTGAGCATTTGACTCCTCACACCGGCGCCTACCACGAGATTTGGCTGGATGGGGAAAAGGTCGAGTCTTCCAAGGAGGAAACCGAGCCCATCTACGGCAAGACATACCTGCCGAGGAAATTCAAAATTGCGGTCGCGATTCCGCCATCGAACGACGTCGATATCCACGCCAATGATTTGTCCTTCATTGCGATTTTGGAAGACGACAAAGTGGTCGGCTACAACGTCTCTGTCGGAGGTGGCATGGGCATGACTCACGGCGTCGAGGCGACCTATCCCAGACTGGCCGATATCATTGGTTTTTGCACACCTGATCAAGTGGTCGATGTAGCCGAAAAGGTTGTCATGGTGCAACGCGACTTCGGTGATCGAACCGATCGAAAGCATGCTCGACTGAAATACACCATCGACGACCGGGAGCCAGGCTGGTTTCTGAAAACTCTCAACGAATACCTTGGGTATGATCTCGAGCCGGTGCGAGAGTTCGAATTCACCCACAATGGTGATCAGTTTGGTTGGATGGAGGACGACTCCGGAAACTACCATCTCAATCTGTTCATCGAAGGTGGCCGACTCTTTGAAAAAGAACGCGAAGGGCTGCGCAAGATTGCTGAAATCCACAAAGGCGACTTTCGCCTCACCGGTAATCAGAATTTGATCATTGCGAATATTGCAGCGTCCGAGCGCAAAGCTATCGAGGCGATCCTTTCGGAATATGGACTTCTGGAAAGTCATGAGCAATCCGCTCTGCGCTTGAATTCCATTGCCTGTGTGGCTCTTCCAACTTGTGGTCTTGCGTTGGCTGAGGCAGAGCGTGGACTTCCCGGAGTGATCGACGAATTGGATAAAGTCGTCGCAGAGGCAGGCTTGTCCGAAGATGCTATTACCATTCGGATGACTGGTTGCCCCAATGGTTGTGGCCGACCGTTTCTCGCAGAGATCGCCTTCGTTGGGCGGGCTCCTGGAAAATACAATCTCTACCTCGGTGGGGGGCACGCCGGTGATCGGCTGAATAAGCTTTTCCGCGAAGCGGTAACCAGGGAGGAAGCAATCGAGTTGCTTCGACCGATCATTGAAGATTACTCGAAGTCTCGCAACAAGGGAGAGAAGTTTGGCGACTTCGTGATTCGCGCCGGATATGTGAAGGCGACCATCAACGGATTGGATTTCCACCAGAACGTCAACCTGTCGAATTGATCGACGACCTAACCCTGTTACCTCGCTGACCTAACCCTGTTGGGTCCGACACGTAACCCTGTTAGGTTTGCGTATTTCCGGGGTCTTCAGTGTTGTCGGCTTCTTTTGAGCTGGCTAGAATCACGCCATGATTTGGCGTTTTTTGGCGGTTGTTTGGCTTGCTCAGCCAGCGTTGGCTCAAGTATCGACAACTCCGTCGATCCCAGTTGAGCAAACTCGAATTCCGGTATTCGATGCCGGAAATTCGGTAGGGCCGTATTCAAACTTTCGATTGTTTATTCGCTACAATTCCGAAGCCCCGGCGAAACTGAAACTCGCCAACGAAAAGTATGCGCTCGAATTGCCGCAAGGCGAGAAGCAAACTCTCGATTTGCGATACGAGCACATTGCTGGGTCCGCCGCGACGATTCACTTTCAGCGTCCCGGAGATCTCGAGGCGCAGCGGGTTGAGATTCCGGATACCCGCATTCAATCGGGCAATTTCCAGTCCGATGCGAAATCTGCGATGGCTGATTTCCCAA
>JAHDCN010000184.1 GCA_020629815.1 Verrucomicrobiota bacterium | reverse complement strand
GCTTTCTGTTGTTCCGCTTTTTTCTTCTTAGCGCTGCTGACGCCAAAAAAGATTCCAATGATCGCCAGCACGGAAGCGGCGCTACCGATCAGGATATACAAAGGAGTCTTACTCTTGGGCGGTTGAACCGGGGCCGATGGTTGTGCGCCAGACTCAGCTGCTGCTGCAGTCGCGGTGGTGCCAGTCGTGGCTCCTGTTCCAGTTGCCAGAGTTTTCTGCGGAGTGCTCGCCTGAGTGACTAGTTTTCCTGTCGTGGAACCCACGACCAATTGTGGTGGGGCGGATGCCTGATTGGCGGAAGTGATCACTTTTACCGGCGCACTTGGCTCTTCCTCGACTGGTTCTACCGGGAGGGGTTGAACGGGAACCGCACCGGGAGCCTCCGGGTTTCTTGGCCAAGCGGCGAGAGCTTCGCGAGCGTCAGCCGGACGATGCTCGATGTCGCGATTAATCAACCACATCACCCATTGGCAGATCGAAGGGGAAAGGTCCGGACGCACTTGCTCCAGAGGGGTTACCCTGTGTTGGAGGTGAGCATTCATCACCTGCGGAGCCGTTTCTCCATTGAATGGATACTGACCAGTTAGCGCGTAGTAGTACACACACCCCATCTGGTAAAGGTCCGTTCTGGCATCCAGCTCACCGCGCTCGAATTGCTCAGGAGCCATGAAGAAAATCGACCCCATGACCGAGTCGTCCTGATCCATTGTCTGGACAGAAGGGGACTTGCTGAATTTGGCCAGACCGAAATCGAGGATCTTGGTTTGGAACTTTCCGCTCGCCTGCCAAATCACCATGATGTTGGAAGGTTTAATGTCACGGTGAATCACATTAATCGCCTGAGCTGCGATGAGACCTTCCAGAGTTTGGTAAACAACCTCAGTAAAATCGTCCTGTGTGAGAACGCCACGCTCCACGGTCTCGTCGAGAGTTTCCCCCTTCAGCAACTCCATTACCACGAAGCCGCCTTTTTCGTCGGTACCGACGTCGAATACCGTAACGATATTCGGGTGATTCAATGAGGAAAGCGTCTGAGCTTCAGCAATGAGCTTTTGTCCCGCTTCCTGCACTTCTTCAGGCGTGCCATTCTCGGTGGAGAGAACCCGCTTCATCGCAACTTCCCGCTGCAATTGGCTATCGAAAGCCTTATAGACCGCACCAAGTCCTCCCTTACCGATTTGTTCGCGAATTTGATAGCGATCGCTCATGGATAGACTTGTCTTGTGCGGGATAAAAGAATGGGGTGAAACGGGAACTTCCCCAATATAGAAGGGCTTGTCAAAGGTTTCACGCACGATTTTTCTCAGCTGCTAGAAAGAGAAAACGCGAAAAATTCGGCGTTTCGCTAAATTCTCTCAGCGAGCTGATTTGCAAGAATCGCGGCGAAGTGCGGTGCAGCAAAACTGCTCCCGGTGAAATGTCGGGTTTTTCCTGAAGGCGTCAATGCCGGGACATAGATTCCGTGTGCCAGAATATCGACTTCCCGGCTCTTGCTCTGGCGCCACATTTTCGATTCCGGGAGATAGTCCATATCGACTGCGGTAACAGCCGGGTGGCAAGCCGGAAAGCCCACGGCTTCTCCAAAATTATCTACGGCTGCAAGCACCCTGCAATGATCCGATGCCGACTCGTTGAGAAGGTGGGCAATTGGTTCATGCCAATTTTTTTGTCCGACGCTGATATTTATGATTTCCCAGTCTTGCGCCAAAGCGAAGCCAAGAGCGACCTCAAGCTTTTGAGCGGAGTTCGAGTGATCTTTGTCCATCACCCGCAGATCTACAATCGCTGCATTTGGAGAAATTCGGCGAATGATATCCGCGCAGGCGGTTCCGTGAGCCAGGAGGTCTTCGCCCTTTTCTCTGCGCACAATTTCGCCCTGATTGGTCACCTCATAGTGAGCCACCACATGCCCTTCGAATTCCGGCAGCGAAGCGACCCCGGTATCGATCAGGGCGATGGTGGGGCGTCGATTCATGATGCCATTTGCTCCGCCCAGGCGGCCCATTCTTTGTCCTGATAATCTGCTTCGATTTCGGCTTCCTCTTTACTGATGTAGTTCCATGCGTCTTCGAGTTTGTGAACTTCCACAGGATCGAGCTTGGTGAGTCGTTCGATCCAGCCAGAGTCAGTAAGATCAAATTTCTGACAGGCGGCTTCTGGATTCTCGCGAAATTCTTTGCGAAACGTCTCGCTGGTAATGCGCGCCATCAAAATTCGTTGCCAGGCCTTGAGTTGGGAAAATTTCGTAGCATTCGGTTGCGGTGATTCTCCGGTTTTTTTAAAGACAGGAGTCTCGCCTCGATTCGGCGGAACCAGCGGGCGATGCCTATAAAAATACTGTCGTGCCCGGCGAACGTCTTCCATCACCGTTTCGAAATCCTGCAGACTGCTGTCTCGTTCCAAAATGATGATCTCACACTGACGGGCCTGCTGCAGAGCTTCATCGAACAGATCCCAGACCGGAGCCATTACCGGCGCGCTGTGGCTGTCTTCCCATTTGCCTTCATCGGTTTTGTGGCCACCGGCCAGATGCATCTGCGAAACCCGATGCATCGGATACTGATCAAAATACTCCATTGGATCGTAGCCGTGGTTGTGGGCGTTGTTGAAAACGTTGGTCACATCGAGCAAAAAAGTGCAGTCGGTTTCCTCTGCGATTCGGGAGAAAAATTCCGGCTCGCTGTATTCGCATCCGCTGATCGGAAACGGATAGGTGACGTTCTCCAGCGCGAATGGCCTGCCTAGCTGATTGCGCATCTCATTGTAGTTCTGCGCGATCCACTGAACCGATTCTTCAGTAAACGGCATCGGCAAAAACATCGTCAGGTCGTTGCCGTCGACACTGTGAAAAGCCAGGTGTTCGCTAAAGATTTCCATCCCTGTTTCGTGCAAAAGTTTCCCGGTGGAAAACAGGTAATGCGGACTGAGCGGAGCGACTGTGCCGATGTTTCCGCTAATGCCATGAGCGACACAGGGAAAATGAGCGAGAGCCTCGTTCAGTTTCGCCTCATCCGGGTCGCCGTGCAGTCGGCGCTCGCGGATGATGTAGTCTTCGGTGGAGATTTCCAGCAGGTCAATTTCGTCGCGATATTGCATCACCTGCGGATGCACCGAGTAGCGATAGGCGAGACCGGCTCCGTACGGGCGGTCTTGTGAATGGGTGGTTTTCATGGGAAAGTAGCAATAAGGAAGTTCTAATCAGGGTTTCCGAGGCTGGCCGCCGCTGCCGTCAATTCTTTCGACGGAACGCGGCAGCGGCGGCGGCCGACTTAGCGGCGATAGCAGTTGCGCCAACAGTTGCGACGCCAGCAATTGCTAAAGCTATTGCGACGCCAGCAGTAACCGTGGGCGGTCAGCTCGCTGTCCTCTTCGCCCTGCTGTCCGGGAACGGAGTGCATCACAGCACCGTCCTCGGGAGAGGTGAAGATTTGGATAACGACCTGGCCTGCACCGGGCACCGCGAAACTCGCGGGTTGGCTTGCGCCACCTGCGGGTGTGGGGGATGCCTGGCTCTGACGCAGTTTCTGTTTTACTTCTTCGCCCGGGACGAGTTGCTCATCGAGCTGCTCATCGGGGATGTCGTAAAACCTGCCATCTGTACTTCTCAGAATGGCCATATCAGGGTTTCCTTTCTGGTTTGGTTGTTTGGTTAGTGCGGCTTGAGAAATCGGAGAAATCCGCCACCGCAAGATTCGTTCTAGTTGGTTAGCTGCAGATCGTCTTCCAGATCTTCGAGCACGATTTCCAACGGCATCTGCACCATCGATCGGCAGTGCCGGGTCTCGCTGGAATCGAAGGTCCCGTTTTCGTAATACTTGTTCGAGGGCGAAGCACCGCCGCAGTATTGGTAAAATTCGCAACTCTCCGCGCACTTGCGGTTGCCGGATTCGATGTCGGCCAGCACTTGTTGAAACGCTTCGTTCGCAGTCGCGTCAAAAATGCGGTCCTTAATCAGGTTGCCGAAAGTGAAGCTACCGTATTTCTCTGTCGCCTGACCGAGCAGCTCGGGGGAGAAACTGGAGAAATTTCCGAAGCAATCAACATTGATCATGCCGAGAGGCTCCACCTCCGCATTGAGATAGCGACCATCGGGCGACTGATTCAACCTTGGTTGCAGAATGTTTTCCCAGGCCGTCTCGAATTCACGGATGCGGATCGGATTGCCATCGGCCTTGTTGCGCAAATAAACCTGACGCAAAAAACCGCGCACCCGGTCTTCGTTTTCCAGCGAATCGAGAGAAGACGATTCGTTGATGCCTTCGACCTCTTCGATGTTGAAACCGAGACCATCGATGCCGTTGTCGCGGAAAAATTCGTAGATCGCATCCGGATGGTCGAGCGATTCCTCGGACACCACGGCGACCACACCGAAGTTGATTTCGTTGCGACGCAGTGTCTCCAGTCCTTTCATCACCTTGGCGTGAGTGCCCTGACCCTTCCGGGTTTTGCGGTGGGCGTCGTGAATGAAATCCGGACCATCCAGACTCAGGCCGACTTCGATGCCTCGCTCCTTGATGAAGTCGCACCATTCATCATTCAGCAGCGTGCCGTTGGTTTGAAAATTGTGCATCGCCATCTGACGTCCACCGGGGAAAGAGTCGATGACGGCAAAGGCTTCGCGATACCACTTCAGCGGAACTGCCAGTGGTTCGCCAGCATGCCAGAGGAGCGAAAACGGATGGGGTCCGGCCAGACCGCTTTCGAAAACGCGGCTCATCACTTTCTCCAAAACCGGCATCTCCATGCGCCGGGTGTCAGTTCGATTTGGCAGGTAGCAGTAGTCGCAATCGAGGTTGCAAAACGGACTCGGCTGAATCACCAGAACCGCGAGCGAAAGCGCTTCTCCCTGATCCGGGATTTCGGTTTCCGGTGCTGTCGCGCATCCGCAGGCAGCTCCGGAACCGCAGCTTTGGTCGGCGAGGTTGGCTTGAGAGGTTTTCATAAAAGGAATCGGAAAAATGGTCTGACTCAACAGGGTTAGATCGCTGACTCAACAGGGTTAGGTCGTTGAGCCAACAGGGTTAGGTCAGGCTGTGAGCGATGAGCGGCGCGCACTTTTTCGATGCGCTTCTGGAGCGGAACCCGCTGTCGCCAGGCGCGGCGAACCCTTTCGACCCGGAACGGAATGGGTGTGTTGGTCATGATGGAATTTTGTGAGTGGTGTGGTGAATAGATCGTCGGCAAAATGCGTCAGATGGGAAGGGTGACGAGCGACCGCTTCTCTCTATGCAGGAAAAAACCAAAAGAAATCCGCCGGGAAAAGATCAGCGCAGACATGCGCTGCGTCTGCTGCGCGAAGTGATTCGAAACCTAGGCTGGAAATACCTGCTGTGGTTTCCGGCTTCGATTTTGTTGGCCGCTGTATTTCTGCTGCCGCCGAAGCTGTTGCAATTTTTTACCGAGTCGACCTCGCTGCTGTCAGAGCAAAATGCCAGCGAGTTCCTTCGTTCGCTAATGATCTACGGATGCCTGATTGCAGTCTGCCTGTGGGTTGCGATTTTCCTCGGCGGGGTGCTGCAGGAATGGCTGCGACTGACCGTTTCCGTCGGACTGCGCCGCGATGCAATGTCCAGTCTGCTCCGATCCCGGACCGAACGAATCGACAAGGCAAAGCGAGGCGACTGGATGACGCGTCTGACCAGTGACCTGCGCAATGCCGAGCACTTTCTCACCGACTCGCTGCCGCATCAGGTGCAGGACCTGACCTTGTTTCTCGGTGCTGCGATTCTTTTCTTTCTTGCCAGCGGATGGATCGCTTTGGTTCCATTAGCCGGGGCATTGGTGCTGGCGATTCTCAATGTAATCGTTCAGAAAAAAATGGCACCGGTGCTGGGCGAAGTGCGCGAGATAGAAGGTGGTGTTTTCCAAACCATGATCGAAGCCTTCGAAGGGTTGCGTTCGATCCGCAGCTATGGTGCTGAGGCAAGTTTTGCGGATCGACTGGAAGGCCAG